>DMPG01000387.1:6728-10463 GCA_003456055.1 Bacteroidota bacterium
GTCGTAAATCCTGCTTTTTGCAATCCGTCAGTAATAATTTTTTCTTTCATGAATGTCTTCCAAACATTGCCGGTGCGGTAATTCTCCGCCATAATGACGATTGGACCTTGATCTATTCCAAGGACATCTGGACCCCACCAATTCACCGTCTCATTAAATGCATCAGTAAATCCGTAACCAGTCCAAATTTTTGCACGATGAGTGTTGTACATATTTCGTAAAGCCGGAATGCAATATTCAGGAGCAAACGGAAGAGATCCTCCCGGAGCAGTTGGATTCAACGTTCCGTCATCATTCATATTTGTTCCGCGTGCATTGTATCCTGTTGGAACATCACTCGCAGTTATTCCCCACATATTTGCACCATAGCCAACCGCACCTTTTGGATTCTCTATACAATACAATCGCTGATCAAGAGTTGCTCGTCTGGAATTTTCAAAATATGTAATTCCTTTTGACTTCATATAGGTATCAGCAATATTTCTATAATCAACCCAGCAATGCGAATATTGATGTCCGAACAGTGGCGGAAAATTCACAAAATAATCGCCCAACCTGGAACTGTAGAACCATTGATACCCTTTTGTCCATTCATTCCACGACGCTGAAGTTAGAGGATTCACCTGAGCACCAATTCCAATTATATAAAGTATCATCGCTTCATTGTATCCAATCCACCTGCTTCCAAGGAAATTCGTACCGGGATTCCATCCCATTGTCAACGATAAACCACCATTTCTCATCCAGTTCCAATCAACTCGGGCTAAGATAGAATCGGTTAATGCTCGAAGTTGGGTTTCAGAAGAATCATTACCATTGAAATATTGTTTTGAATACAGCATTCCTGCAAGCAACAAACCAGTATCAATTGAAGAAAGCTCGCATGACCAAGCTCTCGTGGCTGCATTCATATCGAGAAAATGATAGAACCATCCTTTGTAACCGATGGTACCGATCGGTGCAGTTCCCTGAGTCCCATTCCAAAATGTTTTGATCGTTGTGAGAGTTCTATCCCTTCCTTCCGCTCGCGTGATATATCCGTGATCGACACCAATACCAATTGCTGTTAAACCAAAACCTACAGCGGCAATACTTGCAGGAGAATCTTTCGTGCTTCGGTCTTTAATTAATCCATTGGATGGATTCGCTTCGTACCAAAAATAATCAAATGATGTCGCTTGAATATATTCAAGAAAATCATCATCGGTCGTGAATACTTTTGGCATTACAACAACTGTATCCGATCCGGGACTTTCTTCCTGAGACGAATTTAATGCTCGTACAAAGAAATAATAGGATTGATCATTCAGAACATTTACATCAAAGTAACTACGTGTTGCAAGAACTGTTGTATTCATTTTTGTGAACGGACCAGATTTTGATGATGCTTTGTAGACATTATAGCCAGAAATGTTTTGTTCTGGATTCTTCTCCCAATGAAGTGTCATCGTCTTGTCACCGACACGAGCGACAATCTTTTTGGGGGGACTTGGCAATGTAGAATCCACCACATTCACTGCTTTAGATACTATCCGTGCATTATCAAACCATAATGTGTGCGAAACATTGTCCGTCCCATTTTGATTGAAGTTGATATCTTTGAATTGGGCGGGATCAAATTGATTATATGGCTGGAATGAGGTTAAAGGGATACTAATCCGCTGCCATGAATTTGCATCTCCATCTATTCCNNNNCCAAGTTTCGGAAGATCAACGGCAGCGATCGCCGTTGGTGCATTCATATAGAGGATCAAACTATCGTATCCGGTAAGATCATGCGCCGTCCAATTTGGACTGGCGATAAATATTTTCCAGTTTCCGCCGCTTACAGATTTCCATTGAATTAAACCGCTATGACTTCCGGTAAAATGTTGAGTTGTTTCGATCGATAATTTATCTGAACTGCCGCCGCCAAGTGTAAGTGTGCTCGGTGAAGTAGCATTACCCCACGATGCATCATAAAATCCGGTGCCAACGGCATCATCCTCATCAAAAATTACGATATCCGGTTTTGATTGCGTAAATAGAAACGAAATGAAAAAAACTGATAAAATTAAATATATTCTCATTTTTATTTGCCAAGAAAAACTTCAATAGTGTGTTCGATATTATTAGTAAGCAGCGGAAGAACACATTTCCCACGCTCAAATGCAAATTCATTTCCATCAATCATCACTTTATGAACTGAACTGGAAACTTTGTCCGGATTTTTCACGACGATGTGATATGTCGTTCCGCGGAATATCCTTTTCATCGAAAATCCTTTCCACTCTTTTGGAATACACGGATCGATCAGCAGTCCATCCCGTGTAGCACGTATTCCGAGGATCCATTCCGTTCCCGCTTTAAATAACCATGCTGCAGAACCGGTATACCACGTCCAACCACCACGTCCATAGAAACGAGAATCTGGTCCGTCGATATTTCCCGGAGTGATATATGGTTCTGCAATATATTCATCCGGTTTTGCACCGCGGACTATTGGATTAATCTTTGAAAATGAACGAAATGCCGCTTCTGCTCGTTTTAGTTTTGCATGGGCAATAATAGTCCACGTTGCTGCGTGAGTATACGTCCCGCCATTTTCTCTCATTCCGGCAGCATACCGTGTCAAATATCCGACTTCCGTATCAGGAGTTTTGTAACCGGGGTGCACTAATACGGTTCCGGCTTTATACTCCAATTTTTTTTCCACAACATCCATTACTTGATGAGCGCGTTGATTATCCGCAACATCTCCGATCACCGACCAAGTTTGAGTATTCAACCACACTTTCCCTTCCGCGCACGTTTTGCTCCCCAATTTTTCACCGTTATCTTTTGTAGCTCCGTAATAGTATTCTCCATCCCATCCTTCAATATTGATAGCATCCCTTAATTTCATTGCACGAACTCTTAATCGTTCTACTACCAAATGGTCAGATTTTTTTTCTGCGAGCGGAATAAAGTTGAGTAGAACAGTATGCAAAAATTGTCCCAGCCAGATTGATTCACCTTTCCATTTCAAACCAACAGCACTAAGACCGTCATTCCAATCCCCTGCTCCAATCAATGGTAAACCTCGTGCGCTCATTCGTGTATTAACTTTTTCAATCGCACGTAAACAATGGTCATAAATTGTCGCACCATTCGTGTCATCTAAAAACGGTTCTTTTTCTTCAAGTATTAAAAAATCATTTGTCTCATCAATGTATGCATTCACAACAAATGGTAACCACAACAGATCATCGGTCATATCAGTCGGTAAACCGACTTCAGAAAGCGGATGCCACCAATGATACACTTGTCCGTCTTTAAATTGGTGACGAGCATGAAGCAATATCTGTTTTTTTGTATATGAAGAATCGATCGGTAAAAATATCTGACTATCCTGCAGTTGATCGCGGAATCCAAATGCACCGCCGGTTTGATAATATCCGGTTCTACCCCACAACCTACCTGCAATGGATTGATATTTCAACCATGTGTTCAGCATAATGTTCATTGAATCATCAGGCGTTTGAACTTCCATCGTTCCAAGCAATCCATTCCATTTTTTTTGCATTGCTAAAAATTCTTTATCGACATTTTTCACCGATTGGAATTTTTTAACGAATGATTTGGCTTTTGTTTTATCTTCCGTTGCGCCAAGGATAAAAATGACTTCTTTACTTTCGTTCGGTTTTAATTTCACTTTTATTTGCAGACTGCCAATCGCATCAAGAGAATTACCCGACTGCTTTTTCATTTTTCCTT
>DMPG01000402.1 GCA_003456055.1 Bacteroidota bacterium
TTGACGTTCCGAATAAAGAAGTGATTCAACTTCACCCCTGAAGAAATTTTTTATACTATTTGGAATGTTAGATTCCAAGATAGTTTTTAAAGCAATTGATGTAGTCTTCCCAATAGTATTGTTTATGGCAATTTTCTGAATATTCTCAAGTTCAATTTCAAACATATGTTTTCTTATTAGTTTATCAACAAATTATCGCTAAATTCCCTTGTAATCAATAAATCATTTAGAAAGGTTTAATTATGTTTCATCAAATTCTCTACAGTTTACACATTATTGGTATGGTAACACTCATTAGTATTGGATTATATTTATTCTTCAATAAACGTATTACGGAAACGGCACGAAAAACATTGGCATTATATATGATGTCGGCTGCACATACTCAGTTGCTGACAGGATTTATTTTGTTTTTTCTTTTGCTTTCGCAGGTAAATCATATGAAAATAGGGATAAAAATGTTACTTGCAATTGAAGTAGCAGTTTTATCAACAATATATCGGAAGAAAATTGCAAAAGATGAAAAACTGAATCCTGTTTTTCTATTTGTTATTCTCATTTCGTCAATTGCGGTTACGGTGATTGCATTTGTGATGTAAAATGAAAATAGCTGTATTTAGGCACAAAAAATTAATTTTTTTCCACCCACTATTTTTAGTTATTGTCTAATTCGTATGTCTTTCATTTTTTCTAAATAATGGCTTTATTTGATAAAAATAGCCNNTTCTCTCAATGTTTTGGCGTGATTTTTGACATTAGTTAAAAAGCCCAATGAAATAAGATTTTTTTAGTGAAGTATTGACACTCCCTTATGAATAGTATATATTTACACCAGTTCATTTGAGAGTTACTCTAACTAACATTTCCAAATCACTAACTATAGGAGTTCATATGGGTAAAGCAATGTCGAAATCGCAAATCGCAAGTCATTTTGCGGACAAATTTGGTCTTAAAAAGAAAGTTGTGGTAGAATTTTTTGAAGAATTATGCAATGTTGCTTACAAAGAAGCACCAAATCAATTTACAATTCCAGGAATCGGAAAACTTGTATTAGTTGATCGCAAAGCACGCATTGGACGTAATCCTGCAACAGGCGAAACGATTCAAATTCCTGCAAAAAAAGTTGTGAAATTTAAAGTTGCAAAAGCTGCAAAAGATGCAATTCTCGGTAAGAAGTAAGATTTGATTTTTGCTAAGGATTTTTACAAAACTCCATTCAGAAATGAATGGAGTTTTTATTTTTTAAAAAGAATGCAATTTGGAATATTTTTGGATGTGGAAATTCTTTTCGTTATTTTGATTCAAATTGAGAACCGTTATGCAAAAAAATCTATTATTACTAATAATATTACTAACAATTCTTATTACATCGTGTGGAAGAAAAAATTTTATGACAAAATCTGGAATAAATATTGAAGTTATCACAGAAGGCAAAGGTGCAACACCAAAAGAAGGACAAATGGTAACTGTTCATTATACTGGTTGGCTAACGGACAGCACAAAATTTGATAGTTCACTCGATCGTGGACAGCCATTTACATATCAATTTGGTGTTGGTCTAGTAATTCAAGGTTGGGATGATGGTGTGGCAACATTAAAAGTTGGGGGAAAAAGTAAATTTACAATTCCGTCTGAATTAGGATATGGAGCACGCGGTGCTGGCGGAATTATTCCACCAAATGCTACGTTGATCTTTGAAGTAGAACTATTAGGAATTCAATAATGCCCCAGCCGCATTTAATGATCCATATCGTTCCGGGAAAATGCGATTATTGTGGTTGCTGTGTCGGCGTCTGTCCTGAAGATGCAATTGAACTAATGGAATCAAAAATTGCTTTGATTGAGGACCGCTGTACAAATTGCAGGAAATGTGTGTGGGCTTGTCCTTGGGAAGTGATTGAGTTTCATCGTGAAGGTGTTGATCATCTTCCAAAAGAAACTCCTCAAATAATAAATGAAGCGGTAAAGTTTTAATGAAGAATTTTGATTACGATGTCATTGTTGTTGGTGCTGGTCCTGCGGGATCTACCGCAGCGCGTTATGCGGCAGCCGGCGGTGCAAAAGTGTTGATGCTTGAAAAAGATCGCGATGTTGGTTATCCGGTTCGATGCGGTGAAGCAGTAAGCCATGAAGGTGTTGCGCAATTTATCAAACCGGATCCGAAATGGATCGCATCTTCGGTTTCAAAATTTCGGCTGATCGCTCCGAACGGCAGCAGCGTGCTTCCGAAGCTTGACGGCGGCGGTTATGTTCTAGAGCGTAGAATTTTTGATTACGAACTTGCGAAATTAGCAGCGAATGAAGGCGTGGAAGTTATTACCAAAGCATATGTGTACGATCTGCTTCGTGAAGATGGGAAAATAGTCGGTGTAAAAACTCTTATCAAAGATCAGAAAGTTGATATTCGATCAAAAATAGTTGTTGCAGCGGATGGAGTTGAATCACGAGTAGGCAAATGGGCAGGAATGGATACAACGTGCCATATTCGTGATATGGAAAGTTGTGCTCAAATGACACTATCCGGCATTGAAGTCGATCCGGATGTGCTTGATTTTTATTTTGGGGATGAAGTGTCACCGGGAGGCTATCTTTGGGTTTTCCCAAAAGGAAAAGATACGGCAAATGTTGGTCTGGGACTTTCAGTTGAAGAAGCCAAAAAGAAATCAGCAATAAAATTCCTTCATGAATTTGTTGACAGGAAATTCCCCAAAGCGGCAATGCTAACCCATATTGCAGGAGGAGTACCCTGTGCTAAAACAAATCCGGAAATAGTAAAAGAAAATGTTATTCTTGTCGGAGATGCTGCTCACCAGGTCAATCCTGTCTCCGGTGGGGGAATCATTTCAGGAATGATTGGCGGGATGATTGGCGGTCAAGTTGCAGCAGAGGCAATCATCAACGGTGAAATATCTCATCTTCGTGAGTATAGCAAACGCTGGCATAAACGTCTTGGATGGCGTCATGATATATTCTATAATATTCGAAACGCAATTGGCAACTTTGACGACAAAACCTACAACAACATCTGCGACAGTGCGTTGAAACTTCCTGAAGATAAACGAACACTCGGCGGAATTTTTCGCGCTGCATTATGGAATCAACCATCTATGATCCTTGATGTTGCACGAGTATTCTTATCATGATCATGAAAATATTTATTACAAGTTCGATTATTATTTTTTCGATAGTTAGTTTTGGCTGCAGTTCGGAGGGACAACTCCAAAATTCAAAGAGCGATATTGTTGATATTCTTACCATTGATTCATCATTCGTACTGGATATCCGATATGCAACGGAAAATAATTTTACGAAAAAGATATTGTATCCGGTGGCAAAAGCAAAATTGAGGCGGGAAGCAGCGGAAAGCCTTGCATCGATACAAAAAGAATTGAAAACGAAAAATTTGAGACTAAAAATCTTTGATGGATATCGTCCTCTTGCTATCCAATGGAAATTGTGGGAGATTGTACCGAACGAAAGTTTTGTTGCTAATCCCAAAAAAGGATCGAAACATAATCGCGGTGCCGCCGTTGACCTGACAATTGTTGATGCACTTGGGAATGAATTAGAAATGCCAACGGGTTATGATGATTTCACTGAGAAGGCTTCACACGAGTATATGAATCTTACAGAAAATGCAATCAAAAATAGAGCACTACTGAAAGATATCATGACTCGTCACGGTTTTCAGTCGATAAGAAGTGAATGGTGGCATTATGATTTTCGTGGTTGGGAACAGTTTGACATAATGGATGAACCGTTTTGAAGCCGGCAGCTCGTCATTCGATCAAAAAAATTCTTCTTATTCGTACCGATCGTATTGGTGATGTAGTATTATCATTACCGATGCTGCCACTCCTAAAAAATGAATTTCCCAATGCCTCAATTACCGTTATGGTTCGTTCGTATACAAAGGAATTGGTTGAAACGCATTCAGATGTTTCGGAAGTGATGCTGTGGGACGAGAATAACAGTCTTCTCGATTATGTGAAGGTGCTGAAGGAAAAGCATTTTGATCTTGCAATTTTGCCGTATCCACGTTTCAATTTGGCATTGATCACATTTTTATCAGGGATTAGAATCCGTGTCGGGACGGGATATCGTTGGTATTCGTTCTTATTGAACAAGAAAATTTATGAACATCGCAAAGATGCTAAACGTCATGAAGTTGAATACAATATCAATCTGCTAAAGGCAATTGGGATTGAAGCGAATGGAGTTCCTCAGTTTGAATTTACCGTCAGCGATGCAGCAACGACAAAGATCGCAAATATTCTAGCAACAGATGGAATCATTCCATCAACAAAAATTGCAGTGCTTCACGCTGGTAGCGGTGGTTCAGCAAGAGATTGGAAGATTGAAAAATTTGCAGAACTCGGAGATGTTTTGCAAATAAC
>DMPG01000068.1 GCA_003456055.1 Bacteroidota bacterium
TCCGATCGCAAAATAATAATCGATTCCGGTCAATGACGAGTGAACCACCCCTAATAAAATCGCAACGACACTCCAAACAAAGAGATAAATGATGAATTTTTTTCTGTCGGAAAGGATCGGATGCATCGATTAATTCTTAATCTCCACCCCACCCATTACAATATTGCCGGTGATGATCAATCGTTTTGAGGTTCCTTCTTTGGAAGGATAGGTTCCATCCTCAACACCCCCCATAATCGGAGTAGCTTTTACTGAGATACTCCATCCCATCGGAACGCGGATCTCTATCCCGCCCCAAACAGCTACTACATCAAGTGTTGCTTCACTCCCTTTCATATCCGCCTCACGAAGATCGATCTCACAACCACCCATAAAGGCAGTCAGTTCACCACCGCGGAAATCTTTCGATGTTATTTTCCGTTTCACACCGCTGAGCATTGCAATATTCTTAATGTACGAATCTGAATCGTTCAATGAATCTCCGGAAATATTGACGGGACTGTTCCTCGATCTGTTCCACGAGCCGCGAAGAAAATTAAACCCGACAATAATAATTATCACTGGCCACCAATCTGAAATTCGAAAATTCATAATATCCAATACATCAAGAAGTTTCAATGATCCAAAAAGAATTAAAATCCAGCCGAATATCTGTCCGGAATTTTTGGGTGAAAGAGATACTTTTGTAATTCCATAAATGATCACTAATGCAGGCCAGTACCGGAGAAAGTCGCCTGCGTAAATAATATCCATGTTGTCCAGCATAAACACCACGCCGACAGCAATAATGATGAGACCGAGAATGAACTGAGGCGAAAAAATTGACGGTTTATTGTTTTCCATTATTGTATTCTCCCTGCTTTAATTTTTGAGTTCTTTGCAAACGATTCCCACAGGACATTGACTCCGAACGCGATAATGATTGCGGGCCATGTTTCTCTGAAACTGAGATCGTAAATATGGTTGATCGAGACATAAAGCCATCCGCCAAGAAAGATCCACCAAACTCCTTCGCCGATTTCTTTCATTGTCGGTACGTCTATCATTTTTCCCATACCAATAATAACGAAAATTATTGGCCACGCACTCCAAATGCTCCGTATTCCAAGCAGCTCTTCAAGATAAATAACATCTAATTTTTGAAGAAGGAGTGCTGTTCCAATGATAATGAACAATACTCCCATGATTATTCTTCCGCTCAATTTACGTTCTTGTGTGTAAGGCATATCGGATGATCCTTTCTGTAAATGAATTACACAAACTTACTGTATTTACAAGAAAAAGTTCCGCTTATTTCGGTGAAACACTGCAGAGTATCGGTGAAATCAGCGTTGTTGTAATCCATTATTGCATTGTGAATCGCCGGATTGCTGCATTCGTGAAAATCGTTCTCTATTTCTTTCCGGTACTCTTGTGAATGGATGCCAAATATGATATTGAATTGCAAGGTTTCGGAGCGATTTTCCAGATACACCAATCAGATTCAATCGATAAAAAATGTCTGTGTCTTCTCCAAATCCGGGACCATCATACAATTCATCAAACCCGTTCACTGCTACCAGTTGGTCTTTGAATGTGGAAAAATTACAGCCGAGTATTCCGGTCGATTTTTCGGAGAAACTTCGAAGAAATGTATTAGATATCCTCACACCATGCTCAAGCCGGACTGAATTACCTTTCAACGCATCAAAAAGATCAACTGTTCGATATCGTTCAAATTCTCCGGAAAGGATTTTTTCGAGAGAAAGTGAATCAGCCCACCGCTTGCTATGTTCGACTCTTCTGCCAAGAAGAACTTTTCCCTTCTCGCGTTGTTGAAAATGATCCTGCAAAAAATGTCTCGATGGAATACAATCACCGTCAATAAACACAACATATTCTGTAGAAGATTCCTGAATGGCGTAGTTCAGCATCGTATTCTTCCGCCATCCCTTGTCGGCATGCCAAAGATGTTTGATCCGGAAGGGATAGATCCGTTTTGCTTCATTCACGACATCGGCAATTGCTTTTCCCGATCCGTCATCGGCAATCATCACTTCAAACCGTTTGAATGTCTGCCGGGAAAGTGCTGCGAATATAAATTGTAATGCTCTGGCATTGTTATAGACAGCAACAACAAGTGATAATTGCGGAGCAGTGATCATGTCTTTTGTTGTTTTTTCTTTGCTGCCGGAAAGAGGATGTTATTGAGGATTATTCTATACCCGGGTGAATTTTTATGAAGGTTCAGGTCAGTCGGAGGATCACCGACGGCATGTTGATAATCTTCCGGGTCGTGGCCGCCATAGAATGTGAATGTTCCTCGACCGTAATTTCCATGAATATACCGAACTTCATCGGTCCCTTCCCGTTCTCCCAATGTGATCACGCTTGATTTAATGAGCGATTTTTTGAAGGATGTTGTTTGTCCCATGAATCCTTTTAAGATATTCACATGGTTTTGTGTAAGCATCGTCGGCACAGGATCGTACTTTGCGGAGAATTCAAACAGTGTAAAGTAATCGGTATTTGGATCTCGGAGCGGCACCGGATCGCTCGGCGGATTATCAATGTCGGAGAATTCATACCGGAACGGATTCATTTCCAGTGTGAAATTCTGAAATGCAAATGTTCGTGTGAAATCCAATTTTTGCTGCGCATTCCTGTCTGCCGGATCTCCATCGAACATAATTTCGGCGATATCTACATTCTCCGCTGCAAGCGTAATATCATAACTATCGGTTGCTGCACACATCGCAAACATAAATCCTCCGCCGGCAACATAGTCGCGGATTGTTTGTGCCACTTTTTTCTTTTCATCGGCAACTTTTTTGTATCCAAGTTCCTTGGCGGTTCGTTCGTAGCTTAATTGCTGTTCAATATACCATGGAGAATTGCGGTGTGATGCGTAGAATTTTCCGTACTGCCCGGTAAAATCTTCGTGATGCAAATGGAGCCAATCATATTCGGAAAGTTTTCCTTTCAGGACTTCGGGATCCCATAATTTTGCGTATGGGATTTCAGCATATTCTAATGCAAGCGTCACCGCATCATCCCACGGTTTGAATCCCGGCGGAACATAGACCGCAACCTTCGGTGCTTTTTCCAAGCGCACCACATCCATATTCGTATTCTCACCGGCAATCTCCCCTAATATCTGAGTTGCTTGTGCGCCGCTCATAGGTTCGAATGTTACACCACGGATCCTGCATTCGTTGGCAACAATGGGAATATTATCGATCAAAAATGAACCGCCTCGATAATTAAGCAGCCAATCGATCTCGACCCCTTTTTCCAACGTCCAGAATGCAATGCCGTACGCTTTCAAATGGTTGGACTGTTTAAAGTCCATCGGGACAAGTATTTTTTGTTGCGCAAATAAAAGGATTGGGAAAAGAAATATGATGATCAATTTTTTCATTCTATACTAACTTACAAACTTCCGATTTCATCCTCAACTAAAATAAAAAAGGCGAACAGTTACTATTCGCCTTCTATCCTACAGAAAATAAATACGTTTACACCGTTGCAAGATTCAATGGTTGTTTTACTTTGCTCGGTTTGAATTCTGCTGCGGTTTTCTTTGTGATATATCCATGTGTCACTGCAAATGAATACAGTTTATCCTGCATCACTTTTCGTGCACGATGCAGTCTCGAACGGACTGTTCCGAGAGGAATATCAAGAATCTCGGCGATTTCTTCATAGGTCATCTCTTCAATATCCGATAGGATAATGATCGTTCGGAATTCTTCATTTAACGATTCCATCGCCCGCATAACATCATCGCCGAGGACATTGTCAAAGATGTCCTTTCGAAGATCGGTTGTCGGAGCATAATCACTCTTCATCAACTCGACATAATCTTCAACTTCGGTGTATTCCACCTGTTGTGGTGTACGGCTGTTCTTCCGATAATTATTGATGAACGAATTTTTCAGAATGCGGAATAACCAAGCTTTAGCATTCGTTCCCCGTTCGTATTTATCAATGAATCGATACGCTTTAAGATAGGTATCTTGAATGAGGTCTTTTGCATCCTCGGCATTATTCGTCAATCTCACTGCATAATTGTACAAAAGACTCATGTGTGGAACCATTTCGCTCTGGTAAAGCGCGTCAAAATTGGTGCGTTCTGTGGGATTCATATCGTTGCCTTTTAAAGTTAATGGTATAGTTGTCATTTCTATACATAACAACGATGGATAGTTCCCGGAATAAAATAAATGCTAATTTTAGCCGATTTTAAGCTATAAATTGAAACTTATGCACGATATGAACGATTTTTTAGACTCGCTCAGCACCGAAATCCGTATACAGTTTCTTTACAAGCGGATGATCTTCGATGGATGTTGCGGATTTTGAAGGGATTTCAATAGAAGGAAGTGTTGTTTCTGTGGCACGTTGTGTTTGTTTTATTGGTAAACCAACCTCATGAAGAATTGGTTCAATTCTGATACGAGCGTTCACGATGGAATTGATCGTTTCCGATAGAATCTCTTTGTTGCGATACAACGTTCCCTGATGAAATTCATCTCCGCATGCAATTCTCAGTGTTCCGTTGACCAGATCGAGCGGTGATGTTTCACCAAGGATCGTTCCGACAGAGATCTTTTTCTTTCTCATTTCATCAACAATCGTGTTCCATTGTCGTTGAATTTCAGAGAACGAAATATTGATAGGTTGTTGAACGATTGATGCTTCTGTTTTTTGTTCTTCCTCATTTTTTTTAACGGGGGCAACAAATGTATAACGAGGCTGATTGACTTGAACAGCAATTTTCGGTTTTGAAACAGTAACATTCAGCGAGTGAGAAGCTTGAACGGATTGTGAAGGGTGCGAAGATTGAATAGCCGGAATATTGTTGTTTTCACTCTTTGGTTCATAATTTTCTTTCGGTTCAGCAGTACTTGACGGCTGACGACTGAATGAATTCAGACCGTTGGAAGGAGTCCCTTCAGAATGAAGTTTTTTTTTCATCTCATCTATTTGCAATAGAAGATCGTCGATCTTGATCGATTGTTCCATTTTCGTCAACTGCACCATCATCATCTCTAATTTGAACCGGGGCTGCGATGTAAATCGAAAAGAATTTTCAGTATCGGTTGCTACTTTAATGAAACGTAACAGATCGTTCAGCACAAATGCCGTGGAATCGGCTCCGTACCGTTTTCGATGCACTTCAGATTCTTCGATCAGATGAGTTGAGTTGGTCGTCTTTACGATCAGCATATTTCGGAAATGTTCCGTTAATCCTGAAACAAATTCTTTCACATCATAACCGCTCTTCACCACTTCCTGCACAAGATCAAGCGCCGCTTTTGTATCTTTGTTCCGGAGTATATCGGAAACACGGAAGAACAATTCCTGGTCAACAATGTTCAATGCATCACCGACCTGTTTTGCAACGATCGTCATTCCGCAGAACGAGATGACCTGATCGAAGATACTCTGCGCATCGCGCATTGAACCGTCACCTTTTTTTGCTATGATCAGCAATGAGTCAGCGTCAATGGAAACCTTTTCTTGTTCCGCAATGAACTTTAACCGGCCAACGATCTCTTCCAATCCGATCCTGCGGAAATCGTATCGTTGGCATCTCGAAAGAATTGTTGCAGGAACTTTATGAAGTTCCGTTGTTGCAAAGATAAACAGCACATGCGACGGAGGTTCTTCGAGAGTCTTTAAAAGAGCATTGAATGCCTCTTTGGTCAACATATGTACTTCATCGATGATGTAGACTTTTTTCTTTCCCCGGGTCGGTACGTACCGAACTGATTCACGAAGATTACGGATCTCATCCACGCCGCGATTCGAAGCTCCGTCGATTTCTATCACATCAAGAGAGCGACCGTCGATGATCTCTTTACAAATTTCACATTCATTGCATGGTTCAAAATTCTTCGGGTTGAGACAATTGACAGCACGGGCAAGAATTCGGGCAGTGGTGGTTTTTCCGCAGCCGCGAGTACCGCTGAAAATGAACGCGTGTGCCAACCGGTTCTGCGCAAGTGCATTGCGAAGCGTATCGGAAATGTGAGTTTGTCCGATAACATCATCGAACACCATCGGCCGCCATTTTCGTGCTGTTACTTGATAGCTCATAGTAATAATTTATAATGATTCTACGATGGGTTTTAATTCTTTTTTTAAAGGGGTAATATCTATTGTTGCTGTTTTCCAGACCACTTTAAGATCAACTCCAAAATAATCATGAATAAGTATATCGCGCATTCCAGCAATTTCTTTCCACTGTATAGCAGGGTAATGTTTTTTCAACGATTTGGGAATTTTCTTAGATGCTTCTCCAATTATTTCTAAAGCACGAATCACTGCGTATTGTGTTTTATCATCCTTTGAAAATTCTTGAAAGGAGATACCATTGACAAATTTTTCTACCTTTGTTGCCGATTCATACATATCTACAAAATAATCTTTGTATGTTCTTGTCATACGTACAGAACTTCTTTTAATATTTGTTGACCAATGAATGGCTTCAAAGCAGACTTCATCACCAAATCGACCTTAATGCCAAGTTTGTTTGTGAGGTGGTCTTCTAGTTCAATAAATTTAAACATTCCGGGTGTAATGGAAAATTCTACTAAAATATCAAGATCACTTTTCTTTTTTTGTTCATTTCTAACGTATGAACCAAATACGCCAATTCTTTTTACACCAAACATTTTTTGTAATATTTTTTTTTCGGTTTTTAATTGAAATAATATGGTATCTATGTTATTCATATTGTTGACATTGTTATTTTTGTTTCCCAAATACGATCGGAATCGCTTCGTCAATCGTTGCAATTGGAATGATTTTCAAGCCTTCTTTTACACTGATCTGGATTTCAGTCAGATCCTTCATGTTTTCCTTTGGAATCAATACTGTTTTAATACCCGCTCGTTTTGCCGCAAGAAGTTTTTCGTTCAATCCGCCGATCGGCAATACTTCACCACGCAGTGTTATCTCACCGGTCATTGCAACATCAGCGCGCGCCGGTCTGTTGCCAATTGCAGAGATCATCGCCATTGTCATCGTAATTCCTGCCGATGGACCATCTTTCGG
>DMPG01000203.1:0-7679 GCA_003456055.1 Bacteroidota bacterium
GGATTGAACGGATTAGGATAATTTTGAGCAAGTGCAAATTCCGTTGGGATTAAACTATTGTTTTCCGAAACGGATAACGGAGAACCTGTTAATTCTATATCGATCCAATTGATCCTGTCATTGATCCATTTTTTGAGATAAGTAATTTCATTAGCATATGTTCCACCGACATACGCATTTGGCCATACGTATGTATTCAAGATCGGCCATCTCACAAAATTCCGCTGCTGCGCTTCTGTAAGATGAACAACCAAAGAGTCGATGAATGCATTGATCGATTTCACGACGAATTGTTTTTTTCGCAGTTCGATCCACCGTGATTTCACTTTATTCATGAAATTCTTGTCCTGCAAAAGTCGATTCCACCAAAACGGCGGCTGGAATTGATCCGTTGTTTTGAATGTGGAATTCGTTGTCAGATATGACAACTGCCACCCGTTAATGATTGCACCGTCATAATAATCGCTGTTTCCAAATCCATGATTGTAATCCCAATACGGGCCGAGAATGAGTTTACTGTTCTTTGAATCTTTATCCTTATGCATGTAGAAGCTCAACCGAAAACCGTCAACATTTTTCGTCACCTCATTCATAATAAAATAATCGACTGCTGAATTCACATCAAGCACCTTTACATACCCATTAACGGTATCGTCGTAAGTCGGCAACATCATATTTGCTTCAAAATTCAAGATGAAATTCTTGATATATGTTTTTTGTACTTCGATGATATCCTCAGGTTTTGGATAATGATATTGATACAATATTTTATACGGTGATCCTGTAAAAGGAGCAAATGTGGAATACCATCCGTCATTTCCACTTCCGTCTAGTTTATCGATTTTAATTATATACCCTCCAGTAAGTGCATCTCCCGAAGTACCTGTTGAATCAAGCTTAGAAACATTTACTCTATTTTTATCCCGTTTAACTTTTTCTAAAAGTATATACACTCCTTGATACTGACCGTTGATCACCAATTCACAATATCGTGATCGGCTAGCATATCGTCCGATTGCGTTTGAAAGTGCATAAGTGATAACATCCCTCATCAACGTTTTGTCATTATATTGAGCCGATAATATCCAATCGCTTTCTTCCGGCATACCAAAGAGTGACACCGCAAGATCTTCACCACCAGCATCTCGTGTCTCAAAACCGAACTGTTTCTTTGGAAACATTTGTGACGAAGAGCCTCTGATCTCAATGCCGACCTTTCCCTTATAATGATTGAGGGAGTCGGTGACATTGTTTCGAACACCTTCACCATTATAAATTATTCCGAGGTCAACAGTAATTTTTGGTTCATTAACAATCGTTTGTCCATTCGTATTGATGAGAACGATAGGAAGATTTGATGATGTAAATGTCTGTCCAATGGCAAAAGAAATGACTGCAGTTTCCAGAATTAAGAAGGCAGCGGCCATCAGTTTAAATTGATCATATGGTATTTTCATAAATGATCTCTCACTTACAAATTATTTCATCAAAAGCATTTTTTTAACTGAAACAAAATTCCCGGCTTGCATTCGGCAGAAATACATCCCGGACGGTACATGGTCTCCGTTGAATTGGACAGAATACTCACCAGTTTGTTTCTGTTCATTCATCAGCATCGCGATCTCTTTTCCCAACAAATCATAAATTTTTATTGAAACCTGTTGAACTGATGGAACAGAAAATCGAATCGTCGTTGTTGGATTGAATGGATTGGGATAATTTTGTAATAATGCAAACTCCCTGATAATTATTTCAGTATTTACAACACCAACCGTTGTTGAAATAGAAAACGACGGACTCACAGCGTAGATGTTACTATCCAGAACAGAACTGATCTTGATCGTGTATATCGAATCAACGGACAATCCTGTTGCTGGAACTTTCCATACAAAACGTCCTGTGTTTTCCGTACTGTCTTTGATCTTCATTGCCAGTGATCCATTTTTGTATAACCGTATATTAACTCGTTCATCAAAATTATTTTCATACTTCAATTGATAAGAACTGTTGGACATAAATTTTACATTCGCTGTCGGATAAAGAACTGATATAAAGACACTGCTTGTTGTGAACGATCCGGTTGATGACCATCCACTTTTTCCTTGTTCGTTGACCGCTTTTGCACGCCAGTAATATTTTTTGTTCAGTTCATATCCGCTCCACATTTTGTAAGATGTGATCATTGTAGAATCGTTTACAACCAACGTTGCAAAGGTTGAATCTTTCGCGATCTGCAGATGCGAGCCGGTAATGTGTCCGGATGTGCTCCATCGGATCAACACCGGTTTTGTTTGATTGACCAGTGCGTTCTGTAACGGTGAAATTACAATGGGCTGCACCGGAGATGTAACTTGAAACGGGATCCCAATAATAAATTCACCAAATTTTGTCGTCGTTACCGTCAATGTTCTTTTCACAGGATCGTATACGGTCGTCAACGGAATAAACATTCCGGATCCTTCAAATTCTCGAGCATAGACGATCAACTTATTAAGCCACGGAGCTGGCTGGATGATGGTACTGTCGAATGTAATATCGGCAGTAAATGAAGAAATTCCAGTCTGCTCCACAACAAAACGTATCGGATAAACCATTGGTGCACGATCGGGAAATTCCATCTTCTGCGAGGTATACAAATATTTTTTTACTGTAATAGAATTGTATCCGATGGTTGCGTCGTTCAATTTTACTATAACATTCGTTCGGTTCGAATCGCCCTTGTTGAATGAATATTCAACTGCTGTCAGAACTTCGGGAATAGTTACATTGCCAGCAGGAACAAGATGGGCATTCCACTCAAATTTTAGAGCGCGGTAGCTCGGCATTTTATCCAAAGATTCCATTTCAAAAAGAACTTCACCTGTCGGACTCAGTTCGGTGATCATTGTAGAACCAACACCGACAAAACTCGCGGACCCCCATCCGATCACTGTATTTCCGTTTGCCAGCCGTTGAACTGAACCGCGAGTCGGCGCGTACATATCGGGTGTATGCCGGTACTGCCAAACCATTGTTGCAGTTTTGTTCACCTGATCGATCTTATATTCGACTGCGCGCGACAGCACTTGCGGATGAAGATTCCCGTTATCGAACATGATAAAATTTCCGTTCGCTAACTTTTTGAACGAATGTGCAAATGTAAAATAGGTCGGTTTGTTTGCTTCATTTTCACCAACGAATGTAAATTGATTGTTCCTTCCTCCCATTCGCCACATGAACTCACCGGTCATCCGATTCAATTTTACGATCTCACAAGTGTTCCGAAAACAAACCAAAAGATTGCCGTCCGTATCGATATCGTACGCATTCACATGTATGTAATCAAACGCTGCTGCAGTAACATTCATATATGTTTCCGAGATCGGGATATGATCCCAGCTGCGCCATTGAAATACAACATTCTTCTGCAGATCCAATTCCTGTACGATCGAACCAACAACGATTGCATTTGCATTTCCACCTGTAACAATTTTGCTCAGATCGATATATTGAATATCGTATGCATGCAGAATGACATGTCCGTTCGGAAGCATCAAAAATTCATGCGTATCAGAATCATACCCATTTCCAGCTCTAAAACTATCCACAACGGCAAATGTTGAATCCATAATTTTATGAACACAACGACTTCCGCCGGCATATCCCCAATCGCTGAATGGATCTGCGTATGACAGTAACCCGTTTGGCTGAACTTTAAAGTCATACACATGTCCCGGCCGACGAAGATACTTTATGACCTTACCGGTATTATCGACCATATAAAGAAAGTGACCAACTCCTGCAACATCATCTGAAGTTGTCAGAAAATAATTTCCCGGTGCAGGATGAGTGACCGTATCTACTTTGAACTTTGGAAAATCAGCAGGGAGTGAATCGATCGCTGAGATTGTTTGATCTGTTGGTTCACTTATTTTGGTTAGTGTATTTTTTAAAACAACTTCGCTCTGTTCATTAACCGAATATTTACGGGTTAGCGGTTCGGACTGGATTGTCACAGAGAAAGAGAAATTCTTTCTTTCAAGAATGTTTCCCATTTCTGTTCTCACTTCTCCGTTAAACAGAACGGAGATTTTTTCGGAAGGAGAAAATATTCCATTTGGTTGAAATAGTAACGTTTGCTGGTCGTCGGAAAGGGTAAAGGTTCCAAAATGAATTCCGCTGACCGAGCCGGTGACACAAATGTCGGAGGCAGAGACAGTATGTTCCAATATTCTCTCAGCACTTCGCAGAATGATGTTGGTTTCACGTGAATTGAATTGTGAATTCGGAACCGGTGAAATATAGGTTATTGATTGAGCTTGAATTTTAAATGCACAAAGAATAACAGTAATGAATAGCTTTGATCGTACTAATTTCATTGATGACTTCTTTCATTATTTTAGAACAACCATTCGTTTTGTTGACATAAACGATCCGGCTGTCAGTGTGTAGAAATAGATACCGCTTGGTAATTGATGATAGTGCAACAGTGAGAACGGAATGCGATACGTTCCTGAAATTTGGTATTGATCGATAAGCTGAGCAACATCTCTTCCAAGAAGGTCATGGATTTTTAATGAAACAATGCTGTTTTCGGCAAGTGAATAGGTAATAATTGTTTCAGGATTGAATGGATTGGGAAAATTCTGTTGTAGCGAAAATCCATTCGGGGTATGATCAATTTCATGTTCAACAGTGGTTGAAATCAATTGCTTAAAGGATACATTATCGATCAATACGTCGATGTCTGATAATCCGCAGTTAAAAACAACCCGTGCATTATTATCAGATGCATCCTGCATGGTAAAATCAAAAGAGAAATGTTTTATCGTTGTTGTAAGCGCAATAGAACCGGTTTTACTGTAATTGGTGTTTGGTGCAGCTATCATAACTATTTTTGGATCGATAGTGCGGTTCGACGCTGCATATGCATCAAATTCAAATCGATATTTTAGCCCGTAGATCAACGGAATACCGTCTTGTGATATCTGTACATGCCAAGCCTGAGTGCCGCCATTTCCGATCTGTGCAAAAAATTCTCCGGTTCCGCTTACGTACGGCGCTCCGACAGCAGGTGATGTAATACCATAGTTCCACTGGGCAGTGCCGTCTCCAAAATCCCCGTTGATGACAAAATTTTCTCCCGGCGCAAAAAATTTTATAATTGTATTTTCTTCGTTTGAAAAAGGGCTTTCATTTCCGAAACCGTCTTTTGATGTTATTCGAAAATAATACCGTTTTCCATTTTTAAATCCGGTAAGATCGACAGCCGATAACGATGTTGAATCGATCACCCGGGTTGGATTCACAACAGTATCGCAATAGAGTATGAACTTATGGTTTGGAGCCTGATCGAATTTGTTGATGAGCAATGTGATCTTATCAATTCCGGATTCAAGGCTCACCGTTGGGGTTTTTGCTTTTCCTTTCCACGGAAAACGGAAAACTCTATAACTATGAGCACTTTTTACAAAATCCAGTTCCATAACTTTTACGCCGGTAGGAGTCACTTCTGTCAATTTCGGTAATGAGCCATCTGCCCAATTGATCAGTGTATTACCATTCGGAAGCCGCTGAACATTTCCCATCCACCATGTATATCGGTCGGGAACATTGCGATATTGCCAGACAAGTGTTGCAGTCATCGAATCGGTATTTAATTTATATTCAACTGCACGTGAAAACGAATATGGAATATGATAATTTCCATTATCCATCATTGAATAATGCCCATTCCCCAATGCACGAATGTCATGTTGATATGATGGACCATTGTACGGATCATTGATAAATGTAAATTGATTGTGTTTTCCACCGAGTCTCCATATGATCGCACCGGTCTTACGATTAATCTTTGTGATTTCCGAAAGATGTCGACTGGAAATGACAATATTACTGTCAGTATCTACTGAAATTGCATTCATGTGAACGTAATCTATCCGAGCTGCTTTTAAGTTTTCATGAACTGCATCAATAATGTTAAAGTTGTCCCAACTTTTCCACGAGAACAAGACATTTCCGTATCGATCAACTTCCTGAATTGTGTTGCCAATAATTGTAGCATTTGAATCTCCGCCTCCATCGAGATTAAGTTTTTTCATATTAACTTTTCTCTCATCAAGCGCGATCACCAAAGCATTTCCGTTGGGAAGCAATTGTAAATCGTGTTCATCGGTACCATAGCTAGGTCCTGCTTTTATTTCGCGGGTTACCATATATGATGAATCCATTTCGAAAAAACTCCAAAATCCATCAGCAAGACGATAAGAGAGCATGTTGTTATTATTGAGTTTGAAATCGCGAGCATTAGCAGGCATTTTTCTATAAAAAATGGGTGAACCATTATTGTCCAGAATGGCAATATACGGCGTCCCCCCCCAGTTATTGATGAAAATTAAACCTGAATCAGGATTGTTCTTTACCGAAATCTTCACATGAGGATAATCAGAAGGAACTGAAACACCATTAGGAAAAACAAATGCAGTTGTTGATGGCTTTACTGAAATCGTTTGCGCGCTAAGGATCGAACAGCAATAATTTGTGAATAATATCAGAAGTAATAAATTTTTCATGAAATGTTTGTTTCATCGATTAGTCGTATTGTTAAATTATGCCACACCTATTTCTGTTATTCTATTTTCGCTTTAGACCAAGTGCTTTCATGTATCCTTCGTTCACCGTACAGTTCACAAACTTACAATTCTCCAAATATTCAGCGAATGCTTTTTTGATGACTTCCCGACCAGGTTTTGCATCACGGAAATCTTTGTAAGTTGTTCTCGGGTTGTTCGCAAAAGTGATGATCGAATCCCATTCCGCAGTCCGTTTGATCGAAACCATATTGCTCGGTGCATCCATTTTTTTGTACGGCCAGAAGCACCATCCGAAATTATTCTTCTCATTCAGCCTGCGCCAAGCATCGATCCATTGATCGGTATTCTCGCCGGATTCTCCCATCCAGATGGGAACATTGTATTTATTTGCGAAGTCTGCATATTCCTGAACCATTTCTTGTGTAGTATCACACCAATACTTGTGATAGGTATACACTATTTTTTTATCGAACGGTGCACCGAACACTTTAAAATTATTGTTCCATTGTGCACCGCCTAAAAACATAATATGGTTTGTATCAACTTCGCGAACTGCCGCAACGATCCTTTTATAGAGCGGTTCTAGTTTATCGTTGAACTGCGCCGCATCAAAGTATGTTGCAATCGGTTCGTTCAAAAAATCATATCCAATCACAATCGTTTCGTTTGCATACCGCTTTGCAATTTCCCTCCACAGATCAACGGTGAGCTGCTGCGCTTCCGGGCTTTCAAATAAAAAAGGATACCCGAAACTATCATCAATATTATCACCGGTTTGCCCGCCGGGAGCGCAATGCATATCCAAGATCACATAAAGATTTTCTTCTTTGCTCCATTTGATCACACGATCAAGCATTTCAAATCCCGGACCGGTAAATCGAGTTTCGTGATCTTCTGAAACGAACATACGATAATTGAATGGAACTCGGATTGAATTCAATCCGCTCTTTTTAATGAATGTTATATCTTCTTTGGTAATGTAATTATCACGGTATTGTTTCCAGAATTTTTTTGTTTCTTCCGGACCAAGCAATTGATTGAATGTTTCGTTGATGCGTTGAGGAGAATTGGAATGTTTGAACTTGAACATATATCCTTCGGGTACCA
>DMPG01000203.1:7712-8045 GCA_003456055.1 Bacteroidota bacterium
ACATCCTTTCCTTTTGTTGTCACAAACAACGATTGTTGTGAATAACCGATTGAAACAACGAACAAGGAAAAGAAAACAAGAACAAAAATATTTTTCATCAGTTTGCCTTTTTGTAAACACGAACATAATCAACAATCATTCGCTGAGGAAATAATGTGAATTGATCCGGACTTCCGGGCCAATTACCGCCAACTGCAACATTCAGGAGCATATGAAAGCGTCGATCGAAAGGGGAGGTTGCGTTTGCGGCATAGTATAAAATTCCATCAACATACCACGCCATACTGATCGAATCCCACACTGTTGTAAAAGTATGAAAATCTCCTGCAAAAG
>DMPG01000336.1 GCA_003456055.1 Bacteroidota bacterium
GAACTTTCACCGACGTATCGCCAGGAGGACACCGTAATGCATCCATTGCTTGTTCAAGTTTACTGTCCAGATCCCACGCTCCCATTTGTTCGATCTTTTCCTGCAATGCTCCCTGCTTTTCCAACAGTTTATCAAAATCCGCATCCGGTTCTGCAAACTTCGCATTGATCGCTTCATATTCTTTCAGCAGGTTCACCGTTTCCTGAGCACCTTCTTCAACAATTTCTTTCACCGTTTTTTCAGGATCGAGCGCAGGCTCCTGCGATAGATATCCGTACGTGATCCCTTTTTGTGATTGGATCGTACCGAGAAAATCCTTGTCTTCACCCGCGATAATTCTCAGCAACGTCGATTTTCCGGCACCGTTCAATCCTAATACCCCGATCTTTGCACCATAATAAAACGAGAGGTATATATCCTTTAATACTTGTTTGTTTGGTTTATGTACTTTTCCGACACCAACCATTGAAAAAATAATCTTTGTATCGCTCAATTGCGTTCCTTTCAAAATTCATCGCTAATAGTATAGTAGATACAACAGTTTGTGGTTCTGTTGAGTTGCCTTATCAGTAAAACTGTTGATAAATATACGAAAAACAGCGGTAAGAATGAACCATCTTTGTTGCTTCTCTTTACACAGTTGTGTATTTTCATCTAAACGAACCCATACACTTTTCCTATTAAATTGCTTATGGAACAATCACTTCTTACCGTAGAAAACCTTCGATTCAATTCTGCTTTCAAATATGTTGCGGATATGAATTTGAATGCAATCATCAAGATGTGTAAAGAGGAAAAATTTCCTGCTAACACGGTCATCTTTCAGGAAAATACTCGAGGCGAGCGATTATATCTGATCTTGGACGGCAGAATAAAAATCACCAAAGTGACAAAGTATGGAGCGGAAACGGTGCTCGCATATCTGACCAAAGGAGATTTTTTTGGAGAGATGGAATTGCTGGATGATCAAGTTCGTTCCGCACGAACAACAGCGGTCGAACTAACATCATGCGCCAGTATCAGCAAACAGGATTTCGACAATATGTTGAAGTCGAACAATATCATTCAATTGAATATTCTGCGCAGCATAACCAAGCGGCTTCGAAGTGCAGACCAAACCATCGTTAATGAACTGGACCGCACGGTTGAAATCTCCAAACAGCATATTGGTAAATTGAATATGCTGATCGATGCGGCAAAGACAATCAATTCATCGCTCGATCTTGATAAACTTCTGGAGATCATTCTTGAAACAGCGATCAAATCGATCTCGGCAGACCGCGGAACATTGTATCTGCAGGACGAACTAAAGGGAGAGATCTGGTCGAAAGCCTTGCGCGGAAGCGAAGTGATCGAGATCCGCCTTCCGCTCGGAAAAGGATTGGCAGGATATGTTGCGAAGACCGGTGAGATCGTGAATATTCCCGATGCATATAACGATCCGCGATTCAATCCTGAAGTGGATAAGAAATCGGGCTACCGGACAAACAATATGCTGACGATGCCGATGCGCAACCGCGACGGAAAGATCATTGGTGTATTCCAGATGTTGAACAAAAAAGGGGGACCGTTCTCACCGCAGGATGAAGAATTTTTAAATGCACTCTCCATTCACGCATCCGTTGCAATTGAAAATGCACGTCTTGCACAGGAAATGGTACAAAGCGAACGGCTCTCTGCCGTTGGAAGAATGGCAAGCACCATCATTCACGACATCAAGAATCCGATGGGAACGCTGCGCGTGTATGCACAGGTGATGAAGAAAAAATCGGGGAATGAAGAAGCTGGAAAACTTGCCGATGAAATGATCCATCAGGTTGATCGGTTCGTGAATATGACCCAGGAAATTTTGGATTTCAGTAAAGGAGTCAGTTCCACGAACATTGAAGAAGTGGAGTTCAGTGAAACGATGGAAGGTGTTCTGATGTTCATCGAAAAAGATCTGACAAAAGCGAATGTGAAGTTAGAAAAAAAATTGAATTTTAATGGGAAAGTAAAATTAGACCAGGATAAAATCGTGCGTGTGTTCTACAATATTGCTGGTAACGCCCGCGATGCAATGCCTGACGGTGGAACGCTCACTGTTTCAACGGAAGATATCGGCGGAATGGTGAAGATCGAGTTTACCGATACCGGAACCGGAATGCCTGAAGAAGTAAAGCGAAAGATCTTTGAACCATTCGTTACGTACGGCAAGAAACATGGAACCGGTCTCGGAATGTCTATTGTTAAAAAAGTGATCGATGACCATAAAGGTAAGATCGAAATTGAAAGTGAACTTGGAAAAGGAACAACGATCAGAATAATGCTGCCGACGATGCAGGCGTAATAATTTTAAAGAATTCAATACATTTTTGGACAGCTCGGCGTTATGACCTATAATTTATTTTAGGATCATCATTTTTTTAACATCGATAAAATTGCCGCTTTGCAATTGATAGAAATAGAGTCCACTCGATAAATTCTTTCCGTCAAATTGCACAGAGTACCCACCTGCTTGTTGTTCTTCATTCATCAATTGAGCAGCTTCCCTACCTAACAGATCAAACACTTTGAGAGTGACAAAACCTTTCACCGGTATTTGATAACTGATCATCGTTGTCGGGTTGAATGGATTGGGATAATT
>DMPG01000347.1:0-377 GCA_003456055.1 Bacteroidota bacterium
GGTGATGTTTTGCAAATGAACGAGAGACTTAGAGTTGTGCTAACGGGAGGAGAGAACGAGATACAACTTATCTCTTCGCTTGAATCAAAGATGAAAACCAAACCTCTCAATTATACTGGAAAATTTTCACTTCAAGAATTAGGCGCGTTATTCAATCGAGCGAGTGTGTTCGTGTCAAATTCAACCGGACCGCTTCATATTGCTTCGATGGTGGGAACACCGGTAGTTGCTTTTTTTCCCCCAATCATCCAATGCAGTCCGATGCGATGGGGACCATACACGGAGAAGAAAAAAATTTTTTCCGGTGACAATAGGAAGTGTGAATTATGTAAGGGAGGGGCTTGTCAATCAAACATGTGTATGGATCAAATCACTGT
>DMPG01000347.1:396-2130 GCA_003456055.1 Bacteroidota bacterium
TGTATTGCTCAAATCTCTTTTTCTCAAAAAGCGGAGAATCAGAAAGCATTTGTTGTGGGCGAAAAATTATTGTTTGATGTAAATTTTGGAATCATTACCGCCGGATATGCGGAAATGTCCATTCCACAGTACGATACGGTTCTTGGAAATAAAACCTACAAAGTGCAATTCAATGTCCGTTCAACCCCAACATTCGATTTTTTCTTTGAAGTGAGGGATCGATACGAAACATATCTTGATGCAGAGGGAATTTTTCCCTGGCGATTTGAGCAGCACATTAAAGAGGGAAAATTCAAAAAGGATTACAGCGCAATATTCGATCAAAAAAATCATATTGCTAAGACCGATGACGGTGATTTTGCAATCACACCGTTTGTTCATGATATCATGTCTGCTTTTTATTATGCTCGAACGATTGATTATTCAAAATTCAAGATTGGACAGCGTGTGCCGCTGCAGAATTTTTACAAAGGCAAAGTCAACTCGTTGGAGATAAAATATTTAGGGAAGCAAAAGATCACGGTTGATGCGGGGACTTTTAATTGTATCATTGTAGAGCCAATGGTAAAAGAAGGCGGATTGTTCAAAAGTGAAGGGCGGATTTTAATTTGGTTATCNNGACATTTAATTGTATCATTGTAGAGCCAATGGTAAAAGAAGGCGGATTGTTTAAAAGTGAAGGACGTATTTTGATTTGGTTATCTGACGATGAACGGAAGATCCCAGTAAAAGTCAACACTAAAGTTATCATTGGTTCTATTGATGCAGAGTTAAAAGAATATTCAGGTCTTAACGGACCTTTAAAATCGAAAATTGAATGAGCGAAGAAATCATCCAAAACGAATCCGAGATATTTCAATCACAAGAGACGAAATACAAACCGGCTTCGTTTGCCTTCATTGCTTTACTCATCCTGTTTGTGCTCTATCAATTGATCGGCGGCGGAATCACATTATTGATTATTGGCAAAGAGATAAATGCAAATAATGTTATGGTTGCGCGGTTAGCAACAATGCTGTCGCAGATTATTTTTCTTTTAGTCCCAACGATATTGCTTGCGAAACGCCAACATGGAAAAATTTCTGAAGCATTTCGGTGGAGAATTCCGACATTTCGAGAAACATTCCTTGCGGTGATCGGGATGATCGCGTTGATGCAGATCGGTGAAATGTATCTATTCTTTCAAAGTAAGATACCATTGCCTGAACAGATTGTTCCGTATATCGAAATGATGAAGAAAGCGATCGAAGAAGCTTACAAAATATTGATCGTTGCTCACTCCATTCCTGAAATGCTTTTTGTTGTTCTAATAGCGGCAGTGACCCCTTCTGTGTGCGAAGAGTTGATGTTTCGCGGATTGATCCAGAAAAATTTTACCATTGCTTACGGAAATCGTAAAGGTTTTATTGTTACGGGGACGATCTTTGCTCTTTATCATTTAAATCCATTTTGGCTGGTTCCATTGATTGCACTTGGAGTGTATTTTAGCTTTCTTCAATATCGATCACAGACATTGCTTCTACCAATCCTGGCTCATCTAATCAATAATGCTTCAGCGACTGTTGGAGTATATTTTTATGGAGCGTCTGACACAACAACACCGACAATGTTCTTGGGAGAACAATTCGAACCATCAAATGCTACAGTGTTGGGCACGGCAGTAATCTTTTCAATAATTTTTTCTCTCATCATTGTTCAGTACATTAAAGCAACTGAAAATGTTCAAATTAAAGC
>DMPG01000347.1:2155-6288 GCA_003456055.1 Bacteroidota bacterium
ACCCGGATTTGTTTATTTATTATCCACACCGACAATATTTGACATGGATATGATCGGAAAAAATCTGCAAATGAATGGGATTGATGTGCAATGGAACTATGCTGATGTGATCGATGCAGAAAATGAACGGTCAACAATGTTTGTAAAGAAGGAACAACACGAACAGGCACTGTCAATTCTTACTTCACTAGATTTACTAGACTTTACAACTCAAAATGGCAAATAAATTTTCCAATCTTGCACCAAGGGTTGGCGTAGCTCTTGTTGCTATTCCTTGTATTCTCTTCATCTGCTATCAAGGCGGATTATTATTTCTTCTGTTCGTTCTTGCGATCGGGATACTTGCGTTATTAGAATTTTTTACCCTTGCTAAAGCAAAAGGGGGAAATCCTCAAACTGCAGTTGCAATCATTGGTCTTTCGGCATTGCATCTGTCATTCTTTCACGAGCAGATACAGAATTTTATTTTACCAATCTTTATTGATAGTGGAGGAATCGCGTTGTTGATGAAGCTGCAGTTGTTTCTGACGGCTCTTTTCCTTTTTCTTACACTAGTGATGTTGTTGGAATTATTCCGTAATAAAGGATCTGTTTTTTTAAATGCAGGATTTACCATCTTTGGTGTGATGTATATAGGAATATTTCTCGCTTCACTTACCGGTATCCGTGAATTGTTTGGTGCAGAGTTTCCATATCATCTTGCAATTCAATTCTTTCCCAATTCATCTGCGTTAAGCGATGCAACGTTACATGCAACGACATACACGTGGGGTGGATTAACGATTATTGCCATTCTTGTTTCCATTTGGATGTGTGATACGATGGCATACTTTGGCGGACTTTCAATGGGGAAACATAAATTATTTCCTAGAGTGAGCCCGAATAAAAGCTGGGAAGGGGCTGTGTGGGGATTTGTTGGTGCGCTTGTTACAATGATCGTATTCCAACATTATTTTCTTCCATATCTTAAATTACATCAGGCAATTATCATTGGTATGATGATCGGAGTGTTCGGTCAGATCGGTGATCTGATCGAATCATTATTAAAGCGTGATGCTGGAGTCAAAGATTCTTCGGGTCTCATTCCCGGTCATGGCGGAGTGTTCGATCGTTTTGATAGTTTAATCTTTGTTTCTCCAATGTTGTATCTGTATATAGATTTTGTTGTATTATCGTAAGAAAGGGCGAATTATGAAAAATAAAATATTATTTGTAATTACTGCTGACGAAGTTCAATATGACGCGGTTGAAAGAATAGGGAGAAAACTGACAGAGAAAGAATTGAGAGTTGTGAAAAAAGGATTAGAGTGGGGTTTGTTAACTGGGATAGACACAATTTACAATACAATTTATGACGAGATGTTAGAGATGACTAATTAAGTTACGTTGATTATTGAAATAGATTTATTTTTGTTTCGTACAATATTACCTGAGATGATAAGTCAATGAATTATTCTTTAGCTAAAAAATTAAGCCCTTCTGATTTATTAGCTGCTCAATTTTTAGAAAGAGCAAAAGAGTTCAATGCAAGTATTGAACTAATTAAGGTTCTTAAATCAAGAACTTACCGGATTAGTAATGCGAATGTTCTAGTCCGTGCTTCAACAGATGGGAACAGGAGATATTTTTTTGGAATAAACTATATAACTGTTGAGGAGATTGCCAATCTTGATAATCCCTTTATCGCGTTCATTTGTGGTTCAATTGATAAAATTGTAATAATTCCTGCTAAAATTTTTTTCAAATATTTACCTCAAATAAGTCACGATAGAAATGGTGAATACAAAATCAATATAGATCAAAATTTGGATGTTGTTTTAGCTGGAAGAAATAATAGAATTGATTGTAGCAATTTCATCAATAATTGGAATATGTTGTTGTCGCCACCAATTATTAAAGAAGAAACTAAGAATACCGTTGAAGAAAGTTTACACTCTATTCTACAGGGTAGAATACTTGAAATAGGAAATGTACGTGGCTATGAAACATCTTGTCCTGATAAGTCAAAAATATTTAACGATAAAAAGTTGTTAGAAATATCAACTCTTGATGAATGTCCTGAACTTCAATTTTCGGATTATGGTTTATTGCAAAAAATAGATGTCCTTTGGTTTAAAAAACGAGGGAGCTATCTTGTTCCGGAGTATGCATTTGAAGTAGAATTGTCCACAGGTGTATGGAGTGGTGTAGGAAGAATGGCTAGCTTGATTGATTATAAGAATGTTCCATTGTATGTAATAGCTAACGATTCAAAGAAATTTAATCAGGTGATAACTTCTTTTTCTGAATCCAAAGACAGATACAGATTTATCTCAAATGATTTAATTGGTGATTTGTATGCTAGTGAAATCAATCTGAAAGAACTTAGAATTCAAATTGGACTTTAAATATTCAAAAGTTCGGTAAATTAGAATACTTTATAAATTTAAAAAATAAAACAATTAATCTTTTGAACACAAAACAGCAAAAAATAAACATCATCACGCTTGGCTGTGCAAAGAATACGGTCGATTCTGAAATGCTATATAGTCAATTGCTCAGCAATGATTTTGCATTGACGGATTCAATATCAGAAGCCGATATTGCTATTATTAACACATGCGGATTTATTGATGCGGCAAAACGGCAATCCATTGACACGATACTCTCTGCAGTTGAACGAAAAACTTCCGGCCAGTTGGAGAAAGTATTTGTAATGGGATGTTTGGTGGAACGATATCAGAAAGATCTTCAAAAAGAGATTCCGGAGATCGATAACTTTTTTGGAACGAATGATCTGCCAAAAATTCTTGAAGCACTCGGCGGGAAATATAAATATGAATTGCTCGGCGAACGGGCTGTTTCCACTCCAAAATATTTTTCATATATAAAAATTTCTGAAGGATGCGATAATCCTTGTTCATTCTGTGCCATACCAATTATGCGGGGAAAGCATAAGACTAAACCGGTTGAACAGGTGATGGATGAGACGATGCGGCTTGTTGAAAAAGGGGTAAAAGAACTTATCGTTATCGGTCAGGATACGACATACTATGGTTTGGACATTTATGGCGAACGGAAACTTGCATCTTTGCTGACATCCTTAGCTTCGGTAAAAGAATTGGAATGGATTCGTTTAATGTATGCATACCCTGCAAAGTTTCCTCTCGATATTTTACAATCGTTCAGTGACAATCCAAAGATCTGTCGTTATCTTGATATGCCGGTACAACATGCAGCTGATAATGTTTTGAAATCAATGCGAAGAGGCATTACTCGAAAGACGACAGAGAATTTGATCTCCACTGTGAGAGCTTCGGTACCAGATATTTCTCTCCGAACAACATTGATCGTTGGATATCCGAATGAAACCGAAGCTNNCGTAGGATATCCGAATGAGACCGAAGCAGATATTGAAGAGCTTGTTCAGTTCATTAAAGATGTTAAGTTTGACAGGTTAGGAGTCTTTACCTATTCTCAAGAAGACGATACAACTGCGTACGGTTTAGGTGATCCTATTCCTGAAGAAGAAAAAGAACGCCGCAAGGAACATGTGATGGAAGTTCAACGCGCAATATCTCTTGAACAAAATGAGCTGCGAATCGGGAAATCAACACGAGCAGTGATCGAGCGAATTGAAGATGGAAATTTTGTCGGTAGAACTGAATGGGACGCACCGGAAATTGACAACGAGATATTTATATCGAAGAAAAACGGGGCTCAAATTGGAGATTTTGTAAAGGTACGGATCGAAGATGCAACAGAATATGATTTATATGGAGAAATAATCTGAAGAGGATGACCATGAAGAACGTATTGATGTGCGTGTTATTCTCATCCTGCTTGTTAGCACAAGTTANNGTCGCACAAGTTGAAGCGCGTAAACCGCTTCCGATGCTCGGGTCACCTGAATTTTTCGTTGATGCGCTAAGTTTCTCTACCGGAGATTCATTAACGTCGCGCGTTGATGTGTATGTGCAGATCCCATATGATGTTCTTCAATTTGTGAAAGTGAACGATCGATACGTTTCGCGATATGAGATTACATTAAACTTTTTGACCGATAAAAATTCATCGGTTTCTGAAAAGATCTGGACAGAAGAAGTTAGTGTTCCATTATTTGAATATACCGGATCTAAAAAAGCGTATAGTTT
>DMPG01000235.1:0-720 GCA_003456055.1 Bacteroidota bacterium
CCGCCATTTTAAGCAAACGTGCCATGGCATTTTATAGACCGCATCGATCGGTGTGTAATACCACTCCTCGTTGCAGGAAGACTGTGAACCCATTGCCGCATGACAGGCATGAACAACATCGCTGACCCCGCGCAGTTCTTCCATGGAATGTTCGTACGGCCGGGTAAAGTAGGATTTGGAATAGATCTCTAAGGTTGGATAGCGGTGTCCGATCCCGACAAATGCGATCGCGTAATCATTCTCAGCAAAAACAAGATTATACTGCGACGCAAGATTTGCTCCAAATTCGTTGAACACATTTGCATCCAGACGAAGCATATTGATCTGTTCCGTGATCGACGATCCCCATTCATCCAATCCGCAGATCTGTTTGTGTAGATGATCGAACGATGCGCCGGAGGAACGAAGCCAGTTTTGAAAGATACTGATGTAGCGAATATACCGGTTGTGTTCCAGCATATCTTTCATTGCGGAAACGGTAAAAGCAAAATACTGAAAGTGCTCTTCCGTTGAGAGCACGCCGGATGAGCGCAATTGCGTATCATATTCGGCCCCATCGGCAAAATGCGTTTTGGCGATGATCATTTCATGGCATCCGCCGAAGAACGCATCGATCATATTCACTTTTTCAAATGCGAATTTCTTTTTGATCTGTTCCGGAGTTTTTCCTGATTGTTCAAGCTTGTACTGAAGGATGTTGTTGATGTGTTCAATCCCTTT
>DMPG01000235.1:827-3598 GCA_003456055.1 Bacteroidota bacterium
GTTTCGTAGCGGTCGTTGATCTTCACCAGGCGTGATTTTTCGGGTGGTGTTTCGTAATATCGCGTGGAACAGAAACTGCAGTAATTCTCCCGTTCCGAATGCTGGATCGGTTTTGCCGTTGAAGGAATAACGTTCGTGATCGGTTTGTTTCCTCTCCCCGGCACCGCCCACACTTCCGTTCCGGTGAACGGATTGATCTGCTTCACCGTTCCATCCGGCATGATGTTGTAATACGAACTATAATTTTTCGGGAACATAATGCATCTCCCCTTTTTTCATATTTATGGATTCCCGCCAAAAGTCCGATTGTACGGGATGCCGTACAACGGCACATGCGGGAATGACAAAAATTTATCGTGCACCGAATATTTCGCGGCGAACGGTAACGGCATCCAATTCTTTCATCACTATTTCAACGCCGATTCCCGGTTTTGTCGGAACGAACATTGTTCCGTCCGCCGCAACTTCAAATTCGGGATCGACGATATCCTTTTTATAATATCGATTGCTGGCGGAAATATCTCCCGGCAATGTAAAATTACTGAGCGATGCAAGCGCAACATTTCCGGCGCGGCCGATTCCCGATTCCAACATTCCGCCATGCCACACCGGAATATTCTTTGACGCGCAATAATCGTGGATCTTTTTTGATTCGGTGAATCCACCGACGCGACCCGGTTTGATGTTGATAATGCGGCAGCTGTCCAGTTCGATCGCCGCTTTTGTATCGGCAAGCGAGTGGATGCTTTCATCAAGACAGATCGGTGTCTTCAATTCCTGCTGCATCTTTGAATGTTCGTAGATATCATCATACCCGAGCGGCTGTTCGATCAGAAGTAATTTTGCATCTTCCATCTGTTTGAAAATTCCGATATCGCTAAGCTCGTATGCAGAGTTTGCATCAACCTGGAGTAAAATGTTGGGATACGATTTACGGATCGCCTTTACCAGTTCAACATCTCTTCCAGGAGCAATTTTAATTTTGATCCGTTGATAACCTTGGCTGAGATATCCGGCTACTTTTTCTACAAGAACCGAAGTAGAAGACTGAAGTCCTATACTGACACCGACATCGATCCGTTTCCGTGTTCCGCCGAGCGCAGTTGAAAGAGAGACGTTCTTCGACTTTGCAAACAGATCCCACAATGCTGCTTCCAATCCGGCTTTCGCCATTCGATGTCCGCGAACTCTGTCCCACAAGTCGATCGCCTGATCTATTGAAGAAAGTTGTTTCCCCAAAATATCCGGAACGAGAAAATCTTTCAGGATATGCCAGGCAGTATCAACGGTTTCATAAGAATAGAACGGTGTTCCTTCGGCAACCGATTCTCCCCATCCGGTGATTCCTTCGGCATCGACACGAACGATGATATGTTCTTCATGCGTTTCAATCCCCATTGATGTTTCGAACGGGGCGATCAATTCTAATTTAACGTGACGTAATTCTATTTTATCTATTTTCATAAAAGCCTTGATTCAGTGTATGGATTCCCGCTAAGCGCGTGTCCCGAAGGGATCCCTTTGGGACGGGAATGACGAAAAAATTTTCAAATAGACGGTTTAAAATAACATCGGCAGGTTATTTGCCTGCCGATGATGATCATTTTACCGAAGTTGCTGCTTTTAACATTTGCTGTACTTTTTTCGGTGAACTTGATTCAGCGTAGAATCGTATCAGCGGCTCTGTTCCCGAAGCCCTGACGAGGATCCATCCATCGTTGGTAAAGATCTTTACTCCGTCAGTCATATCGAATTTGGTTGTTTTAAATGTTCCAAACTTTTTCGGTTTCGATTGGTAGAATTTCATTACTTTTTCTTTTTGTTCATTCGTAAGATGAGCATCGATCCTTCCAAAGTGATGTTCTCCAAATTCATCGAACAGTTCTTTTACCAATTGACTTAATTTCATTCTGCGAACAGCCATCACTTCGGCAAGCAGGAATCCAATAAAGATACCGTCGCGTTCCGGAAGATGTCCTTTGATGGCTATTCCGCCGCTTTCTTCGCCGGCTATAATAATATCTTTTTCTGTCATCAACCGGCAGAGATATTTGAAACCCACCGCTGTTTCGTACAGGCGAACATTGTAATGATCGCACATTTTTACAATGATCTCACTGACCGAAAGCGATTTTGCAACTGCTCCACGGTAATGTTTTCGTTCAATAAGATATTTTAAAAGGATAGCAAAGATACGGTGTGAATCAACAAAATTTCCTTTTTCATCCACTGCACCGATACGGTCTGCATCGCCATCGGTCGCAAAACCAAAATGGTATTTTCCTGAGCGTACTTCCATGCTCAATTCTTCAACATTTTGCGGCAGCGGTTCCGGATTCGTTGTTCCAAAGGATGGATTATACTCACTGCGGATCGTTCCTATCTTCGGCAGAAGCAGTTCGGGAATTCCCATCCCGGCGCCGTACATCGCATCGTGCATTATTTTTATCTTCACGCTTTTTATCAGATCAAATTCAATCTTGGTTTGAATATCGGCAACGTAGATCTTAGTCAGATCGATGAACTGGATCGTTTTACTTTTTACCAGTTCATCAAATGATTTCAATATGATCGGGAGCTCAACAACATCCTGCAGCGGAGCAAGTTCTTTTTCAACTTCGGTGATCATTTCGGGATGTGCCGGTCCGCCAAAATCTCCTTTGATCTTGAATCCATTATATTTTGCAGGATTGTGGCTTGCGGTGATGACGATTCCCCCCGCAGCTTTTTTCTTCACCACACCAAGCGACACCATTTGTGTCGGCGAAATG
>DMPG01000055.1:0-6059 GCA_003456055.1 Bacteroidota bacterium
ATTAATGCTTCGTTCAGCAAATGATGAAAGACAATACACAAGTGAGCCGGGAATATGCTTTGTTGCAAAGATAAGCGATGTCTTGGCGTTAAATTTAGGCTGGATTGTTTTTGATGACAGCACGAGAAATCGCGTAAAATTACGATGATCGGTCTCTATACTTTTTTTGAGTATAGTCAGTCCATAATGAGTGGCCGCCTGTTCGCTGGCGATCGCCGCTGAGTCATTTTTTTGTTCTAACGATATCATCTTTGCCGCACCGGCCGTATCATAAAAAGGATGGAGGGATACATTTTTCAGATTCCGCAGGAATTTGTCGCTTTGCCCTAGACCTTGCGGATGGGAATACACATGCCGGACATCCCTTAAAACCGTTCCCGGTAACACCATTAAATTCATTTTGATCCGGAGTTTCAACTCACCGACGATATATAATGAAAACTCTTGCAAGAGATCAAAATTTTGATGGACACTTCCAAATACGGAATTCTCTATGGGAATAATTCCAAACGCTGTTCGTTGTTGCACCACGTCTTCAAAGACATCTTTGAAATTTTCTCTTGGAACCGGGATACAGTTCTTTCCAAAATATGCGATTGCCGCTTGTTCGCTGAAAGCTCCGTATTCGCCTTGAAAAGCAATCTTTAGTTTTTTCATTAATGCTGATCTAATTAATTATGGTTTACCGTTAAAAATTCGATTCATCTCGCCATCGTGTGATCTTCCAAATATCGCCGGATTGTGTACGTTCTAAAGTCCAAATTGCATATCCATCAACACGCACAATGTCGTTTGCGCTGAACGTTACAGTTAAATTGAAATTACGTGTGATCGTTGCTTTTAAACTGTCCGGTTCTACGGACGAAGCAATGACTGAATTCCATACGAGATCGAGCCGCTGCACATTTTGAAATAAGCCGTACGTTGTTCTGATCTCTTCGTCCCGTCCCCAGAAGACATCAGTCCCTTTTTCGTAATCACGATAGACAAAAATAAAATTCGGTGCAAGTAATTGTCCATAAATTGTGGAATCCTGAAATGCATATGCCTGTTTGAAGTTTTGAAATACCCCCTCAATTTGATGTTGATCCCCTAAAATTGATGAAGAATTTGAAAGCGACGTATCCAATCCGGGAGCAAAAGGATTATCGCATCCCATCAGGCAAAGTGCGCAGAGAAAAATTATTCTGTTGATTTTCACTTTTGGAAAAATTGTCCTTTAAGTTCGCTCCAACTGGAATCTTTTTTTGTCTCAAAATCCACCCAGCGGTAGATTCTCCAGATAGCATTTTTATCCGGTGAAACATAGATCTCGCCGGTACCAACGAATTGCTGCGTAACATCCCCGCGGTTATGCGGAACAAATAACAGATACTCAAATGAATATTTTGCAGAGTCAGATTGATACGTCACCACTTTAGGAATTGCTGTAAGGTCAAATTGAAATGATGAAGAAGCTCCCACTGAGATTTTGATACTGTTAAAATAAGCATTCTCGAGTTTTTTATCCCATGCAAATGAATATCGCGTCGCTGCCGATGCTGCCGGAATAAATATAAAATTTTGTTTATGGGTGATGGTATCGGAAAATAATTCACTATAACCGGCAATATTCTTTTGTTGAAATGCTTCTCGATAATTTGTGAACAGGATCTCTTTCGTGAACGCGATCGGAAGGGTCTGGTTCTCGGAATCCGGTGCATCCGGATCCCTTGTGTTAAAAAGATCGCAGGAAATGAAAAGAATCGACAGTACGGCGAAAGCAATGTAATATGATCTACAGCGCAACTCGACCCTCCAATGCGCGCGTTAATGTTGCCTCATCGGCAAATTCAAGATCGCTTCCGATGGGAAGACCCCGGGCGATCCGAGTGACTTTGATAGAAAGAGGCTTTAGTAATTTCGCAAGATACAGCGTTGTTGTTTCACCCTCAACGTTCGGATTAAGTGCAAGAATGATCTCCTGAACATCATCGCTCAATCGGACCAACAATTCTTTTACTTTGAGATCTTCCGGTCCAATTCCGTCGAGCGGTGAGAGAGCACCGCCAAGGACATGATACAATCCATTGAATTCATGTGTTTTTTCAACGGCAATAACATCATTCGGTTCTTCAACAACACAAATGATTTTCTTGTTTCGTTTTTGACTGGCACAGATCGAACACGGATCGGTTTCAGTGATATTGAAACAAATGGAACAGTATCGAACCTTATCCTTTACATCGATCAGTATTTTTGAAAATGCTACAACTTCCTCACGCGGCATTTTCAAAACATGCATTGCAAGCCGTTGCGCCGTTTTGCGTCCGATACTCGGGAGAGACGCAAATTTCTCGATCAATTGCTCTATCGTTTCTGAGGTATAAATCATATTTACTTCAAGTAGTTATTTTTCGATGCTAATTGCGTCGCACACTCTGCTCAAGATGACTGCAAAGTTTTAGTCTAATGTCTGTTATCTAATATCTTACAATCTGTTTTACCCAAACATCTCCTGTTCTACTTCTTGAAAAATAATGTGTCCGATCGTGATATGGCCCTCTTGAATTCGCTGCGTATCGTTTGATGGAACAATAATTGCAAGATCGCACATTTCTTTTGCTTTGCCGCCGTCTTTCCCGAGAAATCCGATCGATGTCATCTTCATCTCACGGGCTTTGATAAATGCATTGTTCACGCTGGCGGAATTTCCGCTGGTTGAGATCCCGATCAGCACATCACCTTCGTTACCAAGCGCTTCAATAGAACGGGTGAAGACATTGTCATATCCAAGATCATTTGCACCGGCTGTGAGGTTCGATGTATCTGTGGTGAGAGCAATTGCGGGAAGTCCCGGTCGTTTGATATTCGGTGATAGACGGATAACAAATTCTGCTGCAAGGTGTTGTGCATCAGCCGCACTTCCGCCGTTCCCGCACAACAACACTTTTTTCTTGTTGTTGAATGCTTTGATGATCATATCAATTGCTTTGGAAATATCCCCGTTGCATTGTTCCGCAATCTTCAATTTCGTTTCGGCACTTGCTTTCAATGAATCTTGAATGAAGGACTGCCGATAGACGAGCGTAAGTGGTAAATGTCCCATTAAAGTTAAAATTTAAAAGTGCAAAGTTGAAAATGTTGTTTTCTGTGTCTCTGTGACTTTGTGGTTATGAATTGTGAATAGCAGAAGCGAATTCTTTGATCAAATGAACACTGCTGTCTTTTTCGAGAATTGTTCCTGTAACGATGAACGTTGCGCCTGCAAGAACTTTTTTTCGTGCTTCGTCGGGCGTTTGTAATCCGCCACCGACAATGAGAGGAACGGAACAATATTTTGCGATCGCACCGATCATCTCTTCGGGAACGGACTGTTCTGCACCGCTGCCCGCTTCCAAATAGATCATTTTGAATCCGAGAATCTCAGCAGCCATTGCGTGTGCAACGGCAATATCCGGTTTGTGGCGTGGCAGCGGTTGTGTGTTGCTCATAAATTCTGCAGAAGTCGTTCTTCCGGATTCGACGAGCATATATGCAGTAGAGATCGCTTCAAGTCCGATTCTTTTAACGATCGGTGCTGCAAGAACCTGATCTCCGATCAAATGCTGTGGATTTCTTCCGCTAATGATCGACAAAAATAAAATTGCATCTGCCGAAGGAGAGATCTGCATCACTCCGCCCGGAAAGATCACAGCAGGAACTTTTGTATGCAGCTTTATCGTCTTAATACACCGCTCGAACGAATCGTCAACGATCAAACTTCCGCCGATCAAGAATGCATCAACTCCTGCTTCGGTTGCTTGTTCAACGAACGATGGTAGTTTCTCTGAAGAGATCTTGTCCGGATCGATTAGAACGAAATATCCTGCTCCTTTTGATTTTGAAGTTGCAAGGAGTGATTCGTAGATTGACATTAGTTCAACATTCCTTTCACTACAGCGAAAAAATTCTGTAACGTTTCGTCCAGTTTCGCAACATCTTTGCCGCCGGCCGTTGCAAGGTGAGGTTTTCCGCCACCGCCGCCATTCAATTGTTTTGCGACAACGCCGACTATTTTTCCCGCTTGAAGGTTCTTCGATTTGATCAGGTCATCGCTAACAACGCAGACAAGGGCAACTTTTTCATCAATAATTGAAGCCAGAAGACCGACACCGCTTCCAAGTTTAGATCGAAGTGTATCACCAAGTGATTTCAATGATTCCATATCATTTGCAATAATCTTTGAACATATCAATTTAAAGCCATCAATAGACTGCGCGTTTAATACAAGTGCGTCAATATTACCGCTTGCTGATTGTACTGCGACTTTTGTTCTCTCTTTTTCAATGACCTTTTTCTTTTCGTTCAATTCAAAGATATAATTTTCCAGTGATTGAAAACGCACCAGTTGATCAGAAAATTCTTTCTTCAATTCATCGGTAATGATGTTCTGCGGAATCTCGGGAATATCTTCAAACTTGCGAAGTTTAGTATCAAGTCCTAGAGACTCTTCATTGGTGAATGGAGAAGAGGTCCCAAGCCCATCATGCATCGCTTGAATTTCATCGATCAGATCATACGCATATTCAATTCGTTCTTTATATGTTTTATTCTGCAGTTTTAAATATTCAACTGCATAGTCATGCGTCAATGCTTCAACGCGGCGGATACCGCTTGCACTGCTCGCTTCAGTTCGGATCTTGAAGAATCCGATTTCGGATGTATTCTTAACATGAATTCCGCCGCAGAATTCTTTACTGAATTCTCCGAACTGGACAACATTCACACGATCTCCGTACTTATCGCCGAAGAACATCAATGCACCCATCTTTTTTGCGTCATCGAATGGAATGTTACGATGATGCTGTAATGTAATATTCTCTTTGATCTTCTCGTTCACCATTGCTTCAATATCAATAATTTCTTGTTCGCTCATCTTGGAGAAATGAGCAAAGTCAAATCGAAGATAATCCTGCGCTACCAAAGAACCAGACTGATGGACATGTGTTCCTAAGATCTTTCGCAATGAAGCATGCATCAAATGTGTTGCCGTATGGTTACGCATAATGGAATGCCGCCGCTTGGAATCTACTTTTGCCTGTGCTTCATATCGACTGGAATATTTTGGAATATCTCCACCAAGGATATGGACGTGGACTTTTCCGCTTTTTTGCGTATCGATCACCGGAAATGATCTTCCATCAATGATGATCTCACCGGTATCGCCAACCTGTCCGCCGGATTCTGCATAGAATGGTGTTGCGTTTAAGACGACAAGATTTTTTTCTGCGTTCAAAATAGCAGCGCGGGTATCGGTGAGTTCATAACCGAGGAATTGAAATTCCTTTTCAAATAGTTCGGTATTAAAATGTTTCGCATTCTCTTTGCTTTGCAATACAATATGTTCAATTTCAGAAACATCGGATCCACCGTGCAATTTTGAGTCCCGGGAACGTTCGCGCTGTTCATCCATTAACTGTGCAAATGTTGTTGCGTCTACGGATAACCCACGTTCTGTGCACAATAATTGAGTTAAATCGAGTGGGAATCCAAACGTATCATATAATTTGAAGGCTGCTTCACCAGGGAATATTTTTGATTGTTTCAATTCAATTATGGTCGACTCGAATATTTCCAAACCGCGATCAAGTGTTTGATTGAAACTTTCTTCTTCGCTTTTAATGACACGTTCAATGAGTGGCTGCTGTTCTTTGATCTCCGGAAAGACATCGCTCATCGTATCAACCAATGTTTGAACCAGTCGAAACATAAATGGTTCACGCAGTTCAAGCTTACGTCCCCATCGGGAGGCACGGCGGAGAATCCGTCGAAGCACGTAACCACGTCCTTCATTGGAGGGAGTTGCACCGTCACCAATTGCAAATGTCAGTGCGCGGATATGATCTGCTATAACACGCATTGCAACATCCATATCCGAATGACTCGCTTTGTATTCGATCTTTGAAATTTCTGAAACTTTTGAAATAAGCGGTGTGAATACATCACTGTCATAGTTCGACGGAAATTTCTTGAAGTTCGTCTTCATCGATTCCATTACAGCGCAGACCCGCTCGAATCCCATTCCGGTATCGACATGT
>DMPG01000055.1:6171-6546 GCA_003456055.1 Bacteroidota bacterium
GGTATCACCCATTTCCCAGAAATTCTCTTTATCACCAAATCGAAGGATATGTGAAGGGTCGATATATTGAGCCCAGATTTTTTCCGCTTCATCATCCGTTTTATAAACGGTGACCCACAAACGCTCTTTTGGCATTTTCCAGACAACGGTCAACAATTCCCAGGCCCAGGCAATCGCTTCTTTTTTATAGTAATCGCCGAACGACCAGTTGCCAAGCATCTCGAATAATGTATGATGATAGGTGTCGCGTCCGACTTCTTCAAGATCGTTGTGTTTTCCGCTCACGCGTATACATTTTTGCGTATCTGCTGCACGGGTGTAATCCCGCTTTCCGGTTCCAAGAAAAATCTCTTTGAACTGGTTCATTCCGGCATT
>DMPG01000157.1:0-1272 GCA_003456055.1 Bacteroidota bacterium
GCTTTTAATAGATTGCAAGCGATTTCTTTTTCTCATAAAAAAACCATCCCGAATGAAATTTATTGCTCTGTTCTCGCTGATCATTACGTTATGTGTTAATCAACTTTCAGCGCAATTGAATACATACATCAAAGGGATCAATCCAAAGAATACAGTTGAACAACAACCACTCAGGGTTGCTGCAGGACTTCAATCTTCATCAGAACTTTCGCGTGTTGAACTGTTCTACCGCCAATTTGGACAGACTGATTTTCGTTCACTCGAAATGCAGCTTCTTCGGGATTCGGCAGTGACCGAAATTCCCGCAAATGAAATACTCCCCCCGTTCATCGAGGTGTATATTGTAGCCACAAACCAGAATGGAACTTCAGAGACATTCCCGATAGAAAATCCTCGGATCAATCCTGCACGGATCAGCGTTTATCTTAAACCGAAATACGAATCGGAAATAATCATCTTGAGCCCGGAAGAAGGAGAAAACATCAAAGAAGGTGAAACGTACATTTCGCTTTCATTCGTGTATGCCGATACTATTGTTGACAGGTCAAGAACAAAAATTCAATTGAATGGTATCGACCTTTCCGATAAGATCGTTTTTTTCGATGACCTGTTAATCGTTCCGCCGGAAGCAATTCCTGCAGCAGCATTGTCAGGCGGTGCAAGTCTTTCGGTGCAGACGTTCGATATGAACGGAAAGCAATACTCTTCATTGCAGCGCGGATTCACAGTTTTGACCACTCAACAAGCTGAAGAAGTTGAGAAAGCATTTCAGGGGTACGGAAACGCTCAAGCAGAATCCCGCAATGAAAATATCAAAGGATCCAATAAAACATACAATCGTCTGGATGCTCGCGCTTTTGGAACGTACGCAAAATTCCTGAAAGCAAATGCACAATTAACATTATCCTCAGAAGAAAAACCGGAGAATCAACCTCAGAACCGCTATTATCTTGGCATTGACGCACGCTATGCAAAATTAGGACTTGGCGATGCGTATCCTCGTTTTCCGTACTCTGTGATGGATGGAAGGAGACTTCGAGGATTCACGTTCGATCTGCTACTCGGAGCATTTAATGTGAACATCGCAAACGGTGAACTGACCCGTGGCGTGAAAATAAATTCTACTCCCCAGACACTGCAGCGAAAAATGACAGTGATTCGGCCAAGTTTTGGGAAAGGAGAAAAATTTCAATGGGGCTTCACTTTTTTGAAAGCAAAAGATAATTTCGATACTGTCGTTATTCGCCCTCAGGAAAATGCAGTGTTCGGTAC
>DMPG01000157.1:1378-3790 GCA_003456055.1 Bacteroidota bacterium
TTTAAAACGGTTCCTTCCCTATCTGGAAAAGATCATAACTGCAAATGAGAATCTTATACCGATCAATCCCATTGGGGGAACATCATTACTGTATGAAACAGGTTTGACATTCAATTATTTCGGCAACTATCTGAAGTTATCCTATTTGTTCCATGGNNTCGCTGCGAAAAGATATCAAAGGATTCAACATCACCGATCGACTACGACTTCTCGAAAACAGATTATTTGTGACCGGAAGCTATGAACAATTACAGAATAATACTTCCGGCAGTGAAGTTACCACAACTTCATATGATGCGCTGAATGCTTCAGTCTCGTATTATCCAACAGGTAATTTACCAAATATCACCATTGGTTATGGTTTGAACAAGAATTCAAATCCGCTCAATTCAGACACATCTGCTATTAAATCAGATACAACTGGCAAAAAAAATCCAGTGGATATTCAAATTGCGCTGCGTGCACTTAATGACAGGACAAACCGATATTTTCTGCAGACTTCGTACGATTTTAATTATTGGGGACGGCATAACGTGGCGTTCAATCTTGACCTTTCCGACAAAGTTGACAATACAATCAAGCAGCAAGGAATATCATCGTTCAATACTTCAATTCTGTTAAGCACCGTACATAGTCTTCGATTGGAAAGTACGGTCGGGTTTGCGATCAGCAGCCTTACATTCCCTCAATTCAACTCGGTAACTCAGACAACCGATCAATCTTCTCTTTCGTATCAAACAGTATCCGTTAGCGGACGGTACAAGATTGTCGAAGACATTTTGCGACTGAATGCATCGTTTTCACCGACGTTTGGCGATTTTGCACGAACAATGTTTGAATCAAGTTTGGTATATTCAATCACACAGCATCAATCTGCGGCACTTCAATTTCAATTCATTATTAATTCATCTTCTGTTCTATCATCGACCGTACCAAGCAGAAATGATTCTTATATTAGTCTGTTATATCGAATAGATTTTTGATATGATGCAGTCCATCTCATCTGCAAAACCTCGTACAGACCATCGTTTTCGAAATTGGATGTTTCGAATTGCTGCAAGTGTGGGTATTGCAAGTATCGTAATTCTCTTCGTGCAAGATCCCGTTTTTCATTTTGGTTTTTTTGACCGGACATCTCTTTCGTTTATCGATCGTTCATTTGAAAAACGGGGACCGCTCCCGTATTCCAAAGATTCACTTGATGTGATCATTGTTTCGATATCGGAAATCTCCGAAACCTCACTCCCCGACCGATTTCCTTTTCCAAGAAGTTATTACGCAAGAGCTGTCCGTAATCTGAATCACGCCGGAGCAAAAGCCATTGGAATTGACTTCACGTTTGAACAGCCGGACCAAAACGGTCCGCATCACGACGATGAATTATTCAAAACAATTCAACAATACAGAAATGTTGTGATCGCGGGAAAGACCGATCTTCGGAATGATAATGCAGTAACAAACCGCGAAGATGAAAACTTTCATTCAATATTCTATTCTGCTGACAGTGCAGTCGGAAGTGTTTTTGTGCCGAATGATGCTGACGGAATCTATCGCCGGTATATGCCTTTTGCAAAAGCACCGAATCAGGAACGCTATATCCCATCCTTTGCTTTTAGTTTGCTCAATAAAACGCTTGGCCTTCCTTCAGCGACGTATGCAACGATCACTGACAATGATTTTATCGTTGGCGACCATCATATCCCAAAATATGATGATGTTTCTATGTTGATCAATTACTACGGACAGGCGGGGAAAACATTTTTAGTCTATGATATTGTCAATATTCTTGATGATTCAACATTCCAGACCAATGAGGAACGGGAGCTCAATACGCCCATCAATTTTTTTGATGACCCGGACGGATTGATGAACTCCGGAATATTTAAGGACAAGATCGTACTCATCGGACCATATTTTTCGGAATCAAAAGATCTGTTCAATGTTTCAGTTTCAGAAAAGGAATTGAAAGAACGAAATCTCATGTATGGCGTTGAACTTCACGCCAATGCACTTCAGACACTTATCCAGCAGAATTATCTCGTCAAACTTTCCGGATGGAAAGAATCGTTATTGATCGTACTCCTTTCCATTCTTACATTCAGTCTTGTTACATGGTTAAAACTAATCAAAACACAATATGCATTCATTGTTGAAATTGCAGCAATAATCATTGTAGCAGGAATGATCGATGGAGTTCTGAGCATTTCATATTATACATTTGCAAAGCACAATCTCGTTTTTCCGGTTGTTACTCCGATCGCCGCAATCATTCTCAATTACATCGGTAGCGCAGTCTATCAGTATTTGACCGAACGAAAACAAAAAACGATGATCAAGGGAATGTTCAGTCAGTACTTGAATCCTTCCGTCGTGAACGAATTGATCGCGCATCCTGAAAAACTTCGTCTGGGC
>DMPG01000291.1:0-1364 GCA_003456055.1 Bacteroidota bacterium
AACAGGAGCGGACATGAGCATTCTTACGATAGAACGAAAAGTACTTGAAAAAAATGATGTTGTGGCAGAGCAAAATCGAAAACTTTTTGCGAAGAACGATCTCTTTGTTATCAACCTCGTCAGTTCACCCGGTTCGGGAAAGACAAGTATTTTAGAACGGACGCTCGAATATCTCAGCTCGTCGCTTCGAGTTGCTGTGGTAGAAGGAGATGTGCAGACTGATTTTGATGCACAACGCATTGCAAAGTATAATGTTCCGGTTGTTCAAATTGTAACGAACGGCGGCTGCCATCTTGAAGCGAAACTTGTACAGGATTCGCTTTCCACATTTGTGCTAGAAAATGTTGATCTCCTGGTGATTGAAAATGTCGGCAATCTTGTTTGTCCTGCAAATTATGATCTGGGTGAAGCGATGAAAGTCGTTGTTGTCAGCACAACGGAAGGTGACGACAAACCGTTGAAATATCCCGGAATGTTCCACAATGCTTCGGTGCTGATCGTCAATAAGATCGATCTCGTTCCGTATGTCAACTCGGATCCCGAAGTGATCAAAAAGAATGCATTACAAATTAATCCGGCTTTAAAAATATTTGAAACATCCTGCACAACGAACAAAGGAATTCCAGAATGGGGCGAGTGGTTGAGAAGTCAGACGAAAAAACGGAGCGCGTAAAAGTTATTATCCGCGGTGCGGTGCAAGGGGTCGGATTCCGTCCGTTTGTGTATCGTCTTGCTTCCGATTTAAAACTGAAGGGCTGGGTTTCCAATACTTCTCAAGGTGTTATTATTGAGGCGGAAGGAAAACAGAGTGTTCTTCAAATATTTCTGTCAAAGATTCAATCCGAAAAGCCACGGCATTCATTCATCCAAAGTACCGAAACCACATTTCTCGATCCCACAGGATATACTGATTTTACCATTCAACAAAGTGTTTCAACTGAAGAACCAACGGCATTGATTCTACCGGATATTGCTGTGTGCGATGATTGCTTGAAGGAAATGTTAGATCCGACAAATCGTCGTTATCAATATCCCTTCATCAATTGCACGCATTGCGGACCCCGCTATTCCATCATACAATCTCTTCCGTACGATCGTCCGAATACTACAATGAAAAAGTTTGTGATGTGTTCTGATTGCGAAAGGGAATACAACAATCCGAATGATCGCCGGTTTCATGCTCAGCCAATTGCTTGTCCAAAGTGTGGTCCACATATAGAATTATGGGAAAATGACGGAACGACAACTAATTCACACCATGAAGCCCTTCAAAAATCTTCCATCGCATTGAAGAATGGGAAAATCGTAGCATTGAAAGGATTGGGAGGGTTTCAATTATTAGTTGATGCAACAAATGATGAAGC
>DMPG01000291.1:1427-2990 GCA_003456055.1 Bacteroidota bacterium
AAGATTATTGCTTTCACCGGAATCTCCGATTGTAATTCTGCGAAGAAAGAATACTAGTCATTGCGATGAGCGAAGCGACGAAGCAATCTTTAAAATAAGTGAAAATGTCTCACCAAACAATCCGTATTTTGGCGTGATGCTTCCGTACACACCGCTTCATCATTTATTAATGAAAGAATTGAATATTCCGATTGTTGCGACCAGCGGAAACATTTCCGATGAACCGATGTGTATTGATGAACATGAAGCATTGAGAAAATTAGGAATGATTGCAGATCTCTTCCTCGTTCATGATCGTCCGATCCATCGGTATGTGGATGATTCGATTGTACGAATTATATTGGATCGAGAAATGATGATCCGGCGTGCACGCGGATATGCTCCGCTGCCGATCATTGTTAAATCATTCACCGATGAACCGATCCTTGCAGTCGGTGGACATTTGAAGAACACCGTTGCAATGCAAAAAGAGAATATGATCTTCGTCAGCCAACATGTCGGCGATCTTGAAACCATTCCCGCGCTCGATTGTTTTAGACAGACAATCGATGATATTGAGAAATTGTACAATGTTCATCCAACAACAATTCTTCACGATCTGCATCCAAATTATATTTCAACATCGTATGCTCACCAAATGATTGGAACTAAAGAATCATTCCAGCATCATTTTGCTCACATTGCGTCCTGCATGGCAGAAAATGAACTGAATGAGCCGCTGCTCGGAATTGCGTGGGACGGGACCGGTTACGGAACCGATGGAACGATTTGGGGAGGAGAATTCATTGAATATGATGGTGGCAAATTCTCTCGTGTTGGTTCGTTCAAGCCTTTTCGATTACCGGGAGGCGACGCTGCGATTAAAGAATCGATTCGCAGTTCGATTGGAATGTTGTATGAAATATTTGGCGATAAACTATTTGAATGTGAGCCGGTAAAGAATTCAATGTCCGAAAAGGAACAACAATTGATTCTGCAAATGATGAAACAAGGAATTAATTCTCCTTTGACTTCAAGTGTTGGCAGAATGTTTGATGCAGTCGGTGCTCTGTTAAAAATACAACATCGTGCAAACTTTGAAGGACAAACTGCAATGCAGGTAGAATTTTCTGCTCAACAAAGCAGCGATAAAATTATTTATCATTATTCTATCAAGAAATCTGATTCTCTTTGTTTTGTTGTCGATTGGTCTGATGTGTTAACGGCAATTTTGAACGATATACAAAATAATGTCTCTGTAAACGATATTGCAAAACGATTCCATAATACTCTGATTGAAATCATTGTTGATATTGCGAAGAGAGTAAACAAAAAGAAAGTCCTTCTTTCAGGCGGATGTTTCCAAAATACGATCTTATTGGAAAGTGCTGTACTTCAATTACGGGAAAATGGATTCACTCCGTATTGGCATCAGCGCATTCCGACGAATGATGGCGGAATTTCTGTTGGGCAAATTTATATGCACCAATTATTATATCGAGACATCACACAAAATGAAGTCGAAGTGACACAATTTATCAAAACATAGATCGAGAAAATTATGTGCTTAGCAATTCCGGGTAA
>DMPG01000308.1 GCA_003456055.1 Bacteroidota bacterium
GCTTGTTGGGCCTGAGTTGCCTGAGTTGCCTGAATTGCTGGAGTCGATTGTACTGATTGCGTCGCTTGTGATGGAACTTCTACTTGAATAGTTTTTTCAACCAGAGTTGAAATCTCGTTTAAGGAATCCTCAATTAATATTCCATCATTTGCATCGGCTTCTTCGTTTGTAGTAAACACTGCATCGGTGGCTGTACCTTGTACAGATACAGTTTCCGGTGCCGGAGCACTTGTTTGTGCAACAGAAATATTTAGCGGTTTATTAGCTGCTATCAATTGAAGTTGTCCGATAATCTCAACAAGATCCATCATTTCGCCGTTGCGTTGTTCTACGCGGGAGAGTAGTTCTTTCAGATTATCATATGCTCGGAACATGACATCCATTCGTTCCTGCGTTACTTGCAATTCTTTGCGTCTGATCTTATTGAGAACATCTTCAAAATTATGCGCAAGTTCTGTCACTTGTTCAATGCCCAAAAATGAGGATGTTCCTTTGATCGTATGAACAGCACGAAATATTCTATTGTGCAGTTCAGCATCTTCCGGATTCGTCTCAAGTGAAAGAAGGTCCGGTCCGAGTTTTTCGAAGATCTCATTTGATTCAACAATGAAACTATCCAACAGCTCAGCCATCTCTCCTTCTAGTTCTGCAAATGTTTGCTTAGCCATGAAATCCGCCTGTTATTTACTTCAATGGTTATTTGTAAATTGTGCAATTATGGAATCAGCATCATCTTGACGCGATTCGTCTTTGGAATATTTAGCATCACTGTCAAACGCCTTTGTTGTATCAATCAATGGCTGTTCAAGTTCTTTTCCATCAAACCGCCCTACGGCATTCGCAAGTTGTGTTCGGACAGATTCGATCATATGCCGGACTCCTTCGATCTGTTGGGAAGTGATATCTTGAACTTGAAGCGACATTGCGATGTTCATCGATAATCCGCGGACATCAGCAAGTTCTTGACAAAGTCCACCGATCATTTCACTTTTGAAAGGCTGTTCAGCTAATTGCATCAGGTCTTTATGGAAGACAGCAATCAGTTTTTTTTGTTCATCGCCGAAAGAATCGATTGATTGTGCAAGACGCTGAACAAGCACTCCTTTTTGAACAAGATCGGTTTCGATAATTTTCAATCCCTTTTCAACTTTTTCAATCCGTTGCCCCATATCATCCACCACATCCAGAATTTCCATCGTTGCATTTTCTGTCGCTTGCGATACAGTGGAAAGCTGTTGTGATGCTTTTGGTATGTTGCTCGAGGTATTTTCAACAGTATTCTTAATCTCATCCATCATCGGCATGATGTCTTTTAATACTTTCAATAAATGGTTCATACCAACTCCATGGGTTACTGGTTTTTCAATGATTTCTACCAACAGATCTGAATTATTCATAAGAGTTCCCAAAGTCTAAATGGTTGACTATTTTACCAATGATGTTGATTTAAGAACCTGATCGAGTTTTTCTTTTAACGCCTGAGGTGTAAATGGCTTTACAATATAATTATTCACACGGGCCTGCATCGCTTCAATAACATCGTCTTTGTTCCCGCGTGTTGTTACCATCAGCACCGGTGTGTCGCTAAAAGCGCTTGAAGAGCGGATGGTTTTTACAAGTTCCAAACCGTTCATCTCCGGCATGTTCCAATCACTGATCACAAAATCAGCGCCTTCGCTTTGTAACTTGCCGAATGCTTCCTTTCCATCTGCTGCCTCAATACAAGATTCGTATCCGATCGCTTTCAGCGCGTTTACCACGATTCGACGCATGGTAAGTGAATCATCTACAACAAGAAATTTTATTGCCATAACGTACTCCTTAGATTATTCTGCCCAACTTAAATATTTTGCAACTTCATATTGTACTTTCTCAAGACTAAACGGTTTGTTCAGAAAGGAATTGATGCCGAGTGTTTCACTCTCCGTTTTCAACGATTTCTCCTGCAGCGACGTGAGAATAATGATCGGCATTTCCTTGTATAACGGATTACCACGCAGTGTTCGCGCCAATTCCATNNCGTTTCACTTTCTGCTTTTAACGATTTCTCCTGTAACGATGTGAGGATAATGATCGGCAGTTCCTGGTACATCGGATTACCCCGGAGCGTTCGCGCCAATTCCATTCCATCCATATTCGGCATGTTAAGATCGGTAATAATAAGATCGACATGTTCGCGCGGTAATTTTTCCAACGCATCCATGCCATCCTCCGCAGTCACCACACGGAACCCTTGCATGGAGAGCGATACTGAACAAACTTACGTACTGTTGCTGAGTCATCGACAACGAGAATTGTGCGTTCCACAGGTGTTACTCCTTTTTATAGACAATTGCTTTGGGATAATTCATGATTTTAAATGCAGAGGATATTCCGTGCAGCGATTCGGCATACCCGATAAATAAATATCCTCCTCTGTTCAAACTGTCATACAATTGTGACACGACCTGAATCTTCGATTTCGCATCAAAATAGATCAACACATTACAACAGAATACGATGTCGAAATTCGACATCCCCCGCATACGTTGTTGGTCGAACAGATTCATATGATCGAACCGGACCAGTTTCCTCACGTTATCATTCACGATAAATCGTCCATCTTCAGTATGAAAATATTTTTCCAGATACAACTTTGGCATATTGCGAACCGAATATTCGCGGTAGACCCCTTTTTTTGCAATGTCCAATATGGAAGGACTGATATCGGTACCGACAACTTCAAATTCCAACGATGGATATTTTGGTTTTATTTTTTCCAAAAAGATCATCGCTAATGTATGAGCCTCTTCACCTGAAGAACTTGCGGAACTCCACACACGAATCTTTGCACGCGAATTAGCTCCCTTTAATTTCATCAGTTCAGGAACAAGCGTCTTTTCAAAGATCTCAAATTGAGGTTCATTCCGGAAGAAATAGGTTTCATTGATGGTAATCGCATCATATAAGAATTTTTTTTCATCATCTTTTCGTACACCGAACTTAATGAATTGAAGATAATCCTCATACTGTGCAAGCCGAAGAGCCTGTAAACGTTTTGAGATCCTGCTTTCTAGCAGATATTTCTTGTTATCTTGAAAATATATCCCCGTCAGCGTGTAGATAAATTCACGCAACGCCTTGAAGGTACCTTCAGACATTACCGGTATTTTTGAAATGATCGATGGAACTGAAGTTGAGGCGACATTCATATAGTTATTCAGAAATTAAATTAAGCCAGAAGTTTCGGAATCTTCGATCATAAGACCGCGGGAATTCAATACAGTATTTGCAAATTCTCGTACTTCCTCATCCTGATCATTTGAAAATTTCAATAATA
>DMPG01000313.1 GCA_003456055.1 Bacteroidota bacterium
TTGTCTCGGCGATTTTTTCTCCATCCGCCTCCGCCATTCGAACTTACTGTTTGGTTATAAACATAACCATCAGGATTAACGACAGGTACAAACCACATCTGGCGATTGTTCACTAGATATGTTGCTTCAGGATCCTTTCCATAATTTTCAAGCAGCCACCACATATAATAAATCACAGTCATCATTCCTTGTGGTTCACGAGCATGGTGCAATGCGGTGTACAATACTTCCGGTTCCGAAGGTTCGTCCATTTCCGGATTATCCGAAATTTTTACTGAAAAAATTTCTCTTCCTTCAATGCTTGCACCAAGGGTTTCTTTCGTTGTAATAAGATTTGGAAAGAGAAGTTTCATCGAATCTAACTGCTGTATTATCTCATCGTATACAAGAAATCCCCCCATAGAACCATAACGAAAATATTTGGGAACATTGGATGCTATTTTTGTTGATCGATGTGATTCCAGCAACTGTCGTTCGTTATAAAATTTTTGCCAATCTTGGATCTGGACTGTGTAGGTTATTCCGGCTTTGTCTAATTGTTGAAGTTCCGAAGCACTTAAAAAGACAGAGATATTGCCACCGATTTTTCCATCGAAGTGATCGACAGCGATTCCAAGATCAGCGATCCGTTGTAACTCCACTGTGGTTGCAACAGGAATTTGAACCTGACTGTATCGTTCTTGAGAAGAGAGAAAAGCAATACTGATGAGTAGTAATGAAAAATATTTCATTGAACGATTACCATATTTTATGGAAGGATAGTTTTTGAAAATATATGCTGATAGAAAGTAATGAAAAAAATGCTATTCGGAAAGCGTTACTTTTACCCACCCGCGCACAGAATTACATATATAAATTGCGTCCGATGCGATCAAATCGCTCATTGTTAATATTGATTCGCATGCAAGATGGTTTGTCTTTAATACTTCTCGTCGGTACACTCCAGCTAACAATCTGNNTGGTTTGTCTTTAATACTTCTTGTCGGTACACTCCTGCTAATAATCCGCTAGAAAGCGGAGGAGTGAGTAAGGTTCCATCTTTTTCAACAAAAATATTGGTGATTGAACCTTCGGTGATTTCGCCCCGTTCATTAAGAAATATATAATCTGCAAGATTTTCTTCTTTTGCATGAGCACTGTACCTATTATAAACTTCTCTGTTCGTTGTTTTATGAAACAAAAATCGATCTTCAGAATTAGTCCGAATAGGTGCAATTTTTATTTGATAGTTTGCAGAAGATTCCAATAATTCAAAAACTTCAACAAAAGGTTCGCTATCGTTTGAAAGTAAAAGACGTACTCGATATTTTTTTCGTCGATCAAGGGATCGTTCAGATAAAAAAAGTGCGTCAAGGATTTTATCTTTGTGAAACTCAAATGAAAAATAATCTGCGGAGTTTTTCATTCGCATCAAGTGCTCTTCAAGAAATGTAAACTTACCATCCCACAGAATTGTCTCCAGCAATTGAAAATCCGCTTCTTTATTCAGCAGGAATGCTGCTTTTAATTTACACTCTTCAAGTTCTTGTTGAGGATCAGAATCGAACACGATTCCGCTGCCGACTCCCATCATTCCTTTGCCTTGTTCTGCTTCGATAGTCCGTATGGCGACATTAAACACGGCTTCTTCGTCCGGAGAAATAAATCCGATTGCGCCGCAATACACTCCTCGACGGTGATCTTCTAATTCATTGATGATCTGCATCGTACGAATTTTTGGTGCACCGGTCACCGAACCGCAAGGAAATAATGATTTGAAAATATCATAATAGGATGTTTCATCTTTCAGCATTCCTTTGACTGTTGAGGTCATTTGAATGACGGTTTCATATCGTTCGATTGCATACATATTCTCAACCGTAACCGATCCTGTTTGACAGATCCGTCCAATATCATTTCTCAACAGGTCGACGATCATCAGATTTTCACTTCTGTTCTTTTCATCATTACGCAGCCACTCTTCATTGACGTAATCTTCGTCCAACGTTCTGCCTCGTTTAACGGTTCCTTTCATCGGCTTTGTTGAAATTGAGTTGGCATTTCTTTTAAAAAATAATTCCGGTGAAAAAGAGAGAATTTGAGAATCACCAAGATTGATGAACGCTCCATACGGCACGTGCTGTTTTTTTCGCAACGCGAAATATAATTCTGGTATACTGCCATGAATATCAAACTCAAATCGATCGGTAAAATTCACCTGATACGTGTCTCCATTCACAATATATTCTTTTAAACGTTCGATCGATTTTTTATATGATCGATCGTCAATGAGCAGCCGAGGATTTTCGATCATTGATTGTGTGGTGGATATGATTCCATCCAAAATTTCTTTTTTGATTTGAACGGGTGATTCGTAAACTCCAAACCATAGCAATGGGAAGGAAGAATTATTCTGAAAATCAGCAGAAATGTTATTCTCAAAATGGTATGCGCACTCATAGCTGACATAACCTGCAACCCACTTTTTATTTCTAATGTATTTTTCAATCGAAATAAATAGCGATGGAATTTCAGAGAAATTATTCGTTGAAAGAATAGCGATAGGAGAGGAGAACAACAGATTCTTGTTATTCACTTCATCTTGACGAGAAGATTCCAAAAGAATCGTGTTTGGCTTTCGTAGTTCAGAAAATAAAAAAGCACGGTCAATTTNNATTACTGCTTGACCGTGCTTTGTATTTAGTGCTTTGCTATCCAACAAGCTGCTCCAGATTCACTTTCAGTTTTTGAATTGTTTGTTCAAAGTTTTGCTGTTTATTTTTTTCTTTGTCAAGCACCTCCGGAGCTGCTTTGCTGACGAAGTTTTCATTGTTCAGTTTTGCCATTACTCCGCGCAACTGTCCTTCCAATCGATCGATCTCTTTTTGCAATCGGTCCCGTTCAATACCGGTATCAATGATCCCTTTTAAGGGAATAAAAATTTCCTGACCGTTCACCACGGAACTTGCTGCATATCCTGGTTTTGGAAGTGCTATTCCTATGCTGATATTCTCTAATTTCAGAAGTTTCTGCAAGGAATTCTTGTTGTTCTCAAGAATAGTTACTTTGTCAAAATCATTGCAGCTAGCAACAAAGTCGATATTCTTTGAATAGGAGATATTCATTTCACTTCGGATCTGACGGACAGCAGTGATGACATTCTGGAGAAAATCCATCTGCTTTTCAACATCAATATCGATCTGAGATTCAACATCCGCAACCTGTTGGATCATAGTGCGCATGATCGTTTCATCCGGTTTCCTGTCAGAGAGATGCTGATATATTTCTTCAGTAACAAACGGCATGAACGGATGCAGCATNNCTTCAATGCACGATTGATGATCGAACGTTTTAAATGCTGATCAGTCGTATCTTGGAGACGATTCTTAACAAATTCAACATACCAATCGCAGAAATCTTTCCAAAGAAATTCATACAATAATTTCACTGCATCGTTCACGCGGAATTCATCCATCGCTTTGGTGACATCGCGAACAGTAGAACCAAATCGGGACAAGATCCATTGGTCCGTTAGATCATTTGAATTTTGCGAAACAACGATTGTTAATTGGTCATTACTAATTGTTAATTGATCTCGATGCATCATTAAAAATCGTCCTGCATTCCAGATCTTGTTTGCAAAGTTTCTTCCAATCTCGCACTTTTCATTCTCATAGAGAACATCTTGTCCGACGGGAGCGATGAAAAGAACAGTAAAACGTAACGCATCGGCACCATATGTTTGGATCACATCGATCGGATCGGGAGAATTGCCGAGCGACTTACTCATTTTACGTCCTTGAGCATCGCGTATTAAACTGGTAAAATAAACATGCCGGAATGGGACTTCACCTTTGAATTCCAAACCAGCCATGATCATTCGAGCAACCCAAAAGAAAATAATATC
>DMPG01000287.1 GCA_003456055.1 Bacteroidota bacterium
CTAGATCCTGAATCGATTACCGAAGAAATTATTTCAAAGAATTTAGCAACAAAGAACATCCCTGATCCTGATCTATTAATCAGAACAAGCGGTGAACTCCGAATAAGTAATTTTTTGCTTTGGCAGTTAGCATATTCCGAGATGTATGTAACGGAAGTTCTATGGCCCGATTTCCGTCGAAATGAGTTGTATACTGCAGTTGAATCATTTCAATCTCGCGAACGACGGTTTGGTAAAGTTAGTGAACAGCTGAAAACTTCTTCGAATCCACCATCTAAAAACTACGTGCGGCGTTTGTTAAAAAGTGTCTCCGGAATCTAATCGAATTATAATGACTATAAAACAAATATGTATTGCGCTTCTCTGCGTCAGCAGTATCATGTTCGCGCAGCAAAATTTTCAGCCAAAACAATATAAAATTCTCGGTATCAGCGTTTCCGGAAATAAACTCTCGGAACCCGCGGCAATCATCGGAAATTCAGGATTGAAGATCGGTGATGATATCACCGTGCCCGGAGAACAAACTCGGAACGCAATCCTACGGTTGTGGAACCTTCGTATCTTTGCAAATGTGGATATCATTGCAGAAAATTTAGTCGCTGACGGTGTGTATCTCTTGATTACTGTCCAAGAATTTCCACGCATTGAGAAGATAGAATATGTTGGTAATGAGGAACTCGACGATGATGATCTTGATAAAAAAGTGAACATCACAAAAGGGCAGATCATTTCACCACAGGAAGTGAACAAGCTCATTAAGATCATTAAAAAAGCATACGAAGAAGAGGGTTATCTTCAAGCAGATGTTACCTCTGAGTTGATTGAATCGACGGATTCAACGGCAAAGGGAAGAATGATCTTAAAACTTGCGATCACCGAAGGAAATGATGCTCGTATTCGCGAAGTTCAGTTCTTTGGTAATAAATTCTTTGAAGACAGCGACCTTGAAAGCGAACTTCCGGATGTGAATACGACTACATGGTGGAAATTCTGGCGCACCGGAAAATTAGAAAAGAAAAAATACGACGATGCGAAAAAGAAGTTAGTGGATTTCTACAAGAAGAACGGATTCCGCGACGCCGAATTGATCACTGATTCTATCGTGTTTAGTGATAACAAAGAGGATATTATTCTAAAGCTATTTGTTTTTGAAGGACCGCAGTATAAGATTGGCAACATTACTTGGGAAGGAAATACGGTCTTCAAAACCGAAGCGTTGGTTGAGCGCCTTGGATTTAAGCCGGGTGAAGTATATGACATGGAAAAGTTTGAACAAAATTTACGCGCAAATCAGGACCAGACCGATGTTGCTTCAATGTATCTTGATAATGGATACTTAACAGTTCAGATCGAACCGGAAGAACTCAAGGTCGGCGAAGATATCATCGATATTATTATTCATGTTCGCGAGCGCAATCAATTCAAAATTTCCGGAGTTGACATCCGCGGGAATACGAAAACCCAAGAACGCGTAATTCGCCGTGAGTTGTATGTCCGTCCGGGAGATTATTTTAGCCGATCCAATATTATTAGAAGCATTCGCCAATTATCAGTATTGAATTATTTTAATCCTGAGAAGATCAAACCGGATACGAAGTTCGTTGATGATAAAAATGTTGACATTGTCTTAGATGTTGAAGAAAAATCGAGCGACACATTCAACGCATCGGTTGGTTACAGCGGAGCATTTGGTGCGACCGGTGCATTAGGATTAACATTCAATAATTTTGACATCACGGAGCCGTTCTCCGGCGGCGGCGGACAAGTATTAAATTTTGATTGGCAGTTTGGTGAGGGCTCACGGTACAGAACATTTTCAGTTTCATTCCGTGAACCATGGGTGTATGATACGCCGACATCGTTTGGATTTAGCCTGTACGATACCAAACAGGATTATTATTATTCCATCCATCAACAGGGCGGAACGATCAGTCTCGGCCGTCGTTTCAAGTTCCCGGACGATTATTTCAGTGCCACGTGGACATTCCGTTTTCAAAAGCTCGATGTCAGCAATGTTGGTTCGTCATATTATTATCAAGAAGGAAAGACAAGTCAGTTAAGTATATCGCAAGTGATTCAGCGAAACAGTGTGAACAGTCCATTGTTCCCGACGCAAGGAAGTAATATTTCTTTGTTGACAGAAATTGCAGGTGCACCGATCCTTCCCGGTACAGCACAATATAATAAGCATCTCTTTTCCGCAGATTGGTATATGCCGGTTTTAAATAGCTCACGCATTGCATTATATTTCGGTGCTCAATACGGAGCTATCTTTCCATACAAGAAAAATTCGTATATCCCATATATTGAAACCTTTTATATGGGAGGAACAGGGCTTGGACAAATTGCAACAACTCCATTACGCGGTTATGAAGACCGCAGTATCGGTCCTGTGAATGTATCGAATCAATATATCCCTGCGCACGCAATGGCAAAATATACTGCGGAATTACGATTTAATGTTGCACTTAATCCAATTCCGATTTATTTTCTTGCATTCGCAGAAGCCGGTAACACGTGGGAAAATCTTGCAAAATCAGAGATGTTCGATCTAAAACGTTCGGCTGGATTAGGAGCACGATTACTTATTAATCCTATCGGTCTGCTTGGGTTTGACTATGGGTACGGCTATGATAATATTACTGCGGGAATAAAAAGTCCTTCAGGATGGAAATTTCACTTCCAATTTGGAAGAGGATTCTAATTGTAAATTTTTTTAATCAATTCATTTTAATCATTAATAGAGGTCGTCGTGAAAAAATATTTATTTGGAATGTTGTTCTTAACGTCATTCGTATTTGCTCAGCAAGGAACGTTGAAAATTGGTTATGTTAATTCTGAAACGATCATCAAAGAATTGCCTGAAGCAAAGGAATCGCAATCAAAATTAGAGACTATGTTAAAAGGGTGGCAGGAAGAGATTGAAAAACGCGGACAAGCATTGCAAGCGAAATACGAAGAGTACCAAAAGCAGGCAAACATGTTGAACGAATCATCAAAACAAACGAAGCAAAAAGAACTTGTTGACGAAGAACAAAAACTCAATCAATATCGTCAGGAAAAACAACAGGAACTTGGAGTCCAGCGTGAAAAGATCATGAAGCCGATTCAGGAAAAAGTATTTAAAGCGATTGAAAAAGTAGCAAAAGAGAAAAAGCTTTCATTTGTGTTTGACAGAGCAACAGAAGTGCCGGTATTGTATGCAGATCCATCGTATGACTATACGCCGGACGTTCTGATCTATCTAAAACGCGGCGGTGGAAAATAATCGATAGTTTATTTTTCGATACGATTCTAAAGAGGAATATCATGAAAAAAATATTGATGATCGCTGTATTGCTCTCAGTTGTTCCGTTTGTATATACTCAAACAAAGATGGCCTATATCAATTCGGCAACAGTCATGGAACAGCTTACAGAGGCACAGGATGCACAAAAGCAGATCGATGCTCTTTCTCAGCAATGGCAGGCAGACCTAAATCAAATGGCAAATGATATGCAGAAGAAAGTGGAAGATTATGATAAACGAAAGTTGATCATGTCGGACAAACGAAGATCAGAAGTGGAAAAAGAACTGCAGGATCTTGATAAGAAGATCGTCGATTTTCGAAATCAAAAGTTCGGCACAAACGGCGAATTGTTCACGAAACAGAATGAATTAATGAAGCCGATCCAGGAAAATATTTTCAAAGCTGTTAAAGATGTTGCTGATGAAGAAGGGTATGATTATGTTGTTGACAGAAGCAGTTCAACATTATTGCTGTTCGCTAACAATAAACATGATCTAACTCAAAAGATAATTCAAAAACTTATGCAGAAATGAATACGCGAGGTCTTTCGACCTCGTTTTTGTTTGTATGATCACAGTTAATGACATAGCAAAAATATTGGATGGTGAAGTTGTAGGGGATGGAATGCAAATAATTTCCGGTGTTGCGAAGGTTGAAGAAGCGAAATCCGGAATGTTAGCGTTCATCGCTAATCCGAAATATGAAAAATATGCAGAGATCACCTCTGCATCGTGTGTTCTTGTCAGTCGAACGTTCGATCATACAAAATATTCTAAACTTCCCCCGGCATTAATTAAGCTTGACGATCCATATTCCTCTTTTGTCATTGCCATTGAAAAATTTGCACCGAAAAAAAATGATATCCCTAAAGGCATTGACGCTACAGCGGTAATTCATTCATCGGCAATTGTTGGAAAGGGATGTTCTGTTGGGGCATATGTGGTTGTTGGCGCAAATGTTGTTATTGGAGAAAATTCTGTCATTCATCCGCATGTTGTCATTGGTCGCGACGTTAAGGTAGGGAATAATTGTTTACTCTATTCACACATTACCGTGCGAGAAGATTGTATTATTGGGAATAGAGTTATTATTCAACCGGGCGCAGTGATTGGCGGAGATGGGTTTGGGTTTGCACCAAAAAAAGACGGATCGTATCAAAAAATCCCTCAATTGGGAATTGTTGTTATAGAAGATGATGTAGAGATACAAGCAAATGTCTGTATCGACCGTGCAACACTTGGTGAAACACGAATCAAACGGGGAACAAAATTGGACAATCTTGTTCAGATAGCTCATAATGTCGTTGTTGGAGAAGACACGGTCATTGCGGGTTTATCAGGAGTTGCCGGCAGCACAAAGGTTGGCAATAGGAATATGATCGGAGGGGCAGTTGCAATTACAGGTCATGTCTCTACTGCCGATGACGTGAAAGTTGGTGGAGGATCGATCGTAACACGAGTGTTGGACGATGCCGGAGCAACGTATTCCGGTTATCCGGCAAAAGAAGTTGGTAAGTGGAGAAAAATTGAAGCAGCATCACGGCAGCTTCCGGAATTATTAGCAACGATACGTGAAATGCAATCGAAGATCAAAGAACTGGAAGATGAAATAGTAAAACTAAAAAAATAAAATTGGTAGGTCGGCGTTAACGCCGACCTACCAATTTTACAGGAGGATTAATGCTCGTTCAACAACGCACAATCAAGAAACCTGTTTCATTATCAGGTATCGGATTACATACCGGAACTCAATGTACAATGACGTTTCGTCCTGCACCGGAAAATTATGGAATTCGATTTCGCAGAGTTGATATTGGCGGTTCTCCGGAAATTCCTGCAGATGTCGATCACGTTGTTGAAGTTGCTCGTGGAACAACACTTGGAATTGGTGATGTGCGTGTCTATACCACCGAACATGTTCTTGCTGCTGTTGTTGGGCTTCTGATCGACAATATCATCATTGATATTGACGGAATCGAACCTCCAATCGGAGACGGCAGTGCCAAGCCGTATGTTGACGTGTTGCAAGAAGCAGGTTTTGAAATGCAGGATGCACCGAAAGACTATCTTGTGATCGATCAAGCGATTGAATATAAAGATGAAAAACGGGGAGTGCATATCGTTGCACTTCCAACGGATGATTTTCGAATGACGGTGATGGTTGATTATAACAATCCGGCACTTGGTAGCCAGCACACAGGAATTTTTGATCTGGAAAAAGAATTTGTTCCTGAATTCTCCATGTGCAGAACATTCTGTTTTCTTCATGAAGTTGAACAGTTACGTGAAGCGGGACTAATCAAAGGGGGCTCTCTGGATAATGCAATTGTTATTGCAGACGCAGACCTTCCGGATGATGAATTGAAAAGAATTGCCGACAAACTTGGAATTAAAGAATCAATATTTCTTGGCGGTCACGGTCAACCGATTAATAACAAATCGCTGCGGTTTAAAAATGAACCTGCCCGGCATAAACTATTAGATATGCTCGGAGATCTTGCGTTGATTGGTGTTCCTATTAAAGGGCACATTCTTGCAGCTCGTCCCGGACACGCTGCGAATGTAGAGTTTGCGAAAGTCGTTCGCAGGCTGTATCAACAGAAGAAGATCGTTAAAAAATATCAGCATGAAAAGAAACAAGGAGTCGTGTTTGATATTAATGCACTTCAGAGAATTCTTCCACATCGTTATCCATTCCTGTTAGTCGATAAAATTATTGAATTCCAGCTGAATGAACGATGCGTCGGAGTCAAAAGCGTTTCGATGAATGAACAATTCTTTCAGGGACACTTTCCTGGAACACCTGTAATGCCCGGAGTATTGATCATTGAAGGAATGGCGCAAACCGGCGGCATTCTTCTGCTGGATGGTTCTGATCGCAGTGATAAATTAGTGCTATTTATGGGGATCAACAATGCGAAGTTCAGACGTCAGGTTGTTCCCGGAGATCAATTAGTGTACGAACTTACAATGGTAAATCGGCGAAGCAAGATGTGTACGATGCGTGGTGAAGCGTATGTTGACGGACAACTTGTTTGCGAAGCGGATATGATGGCTACGATCATCGATAAGCCGAAAACAGTATAAACAGAAAAATAAATTTTTAACCTTTGAAAAATTATGCCAACTCAAATTCATTCTACTGCAATTGTTAGTTCAAAAGCACAATTGGCGGACGGGGTTAGTGTTGAACCGTATGCAATCATAGAAGATGATGTTATTATTGACGAAGGAACATACATTGGACCGCATACATTGATTGCAAATGGTGCGCGAATTGGTAAAAATTGTAAGATCCATAATGGCGCAGTTGTATCCACGGCTCCTCAGGATCTTTCGTATAAGAATGAACCGACAACATTTGAGCTTGGCGATAATTCAACCATCAGAGAATTTTGCACTCTTAACCGCGGAACAGTAAAACAGCACCAAAAATCAACCGTCGGCAGTAATTGTTTATTGATGGCATACACCCATGTTGCCCACGATTGCATCATTGGTAATAATGTGATCATTGCAAATTCGGTGCAGATGGCAGGACATGTCACAATTCAAGATTATGCGATCATCGGCGGAATGACAGCAATCCATCAATTTGTGAATATTGGTGCGTACACAATGATTGGGGGACATTTCCGAATACCCAAAGATATTCCTCCATATATTATGGCAGGGGGATGGCCTGTAAGTTTTGAGCGATTGAATATTATTGGTCTTAAACGCCGCGGATTCACTCAAGAAGCAATTGAGTCTTTGAACGATGCTTACCGAATCTTATACCTTTCAAACCTTAATGTCTCTCAAGGTGTCGAAAAAATAAAATCTACAATGACGATCAC
>DMPG01000174.1 GCA_003456055.1 Bacteroidota bacterium
CGGTTGTTCATCGAATCCGTCGATAAATTATTCGATGAAAATCGAAGGGACAAGATCCATATCGGCGGCACGACGAACATTCTATCTCAACCGGAATTTGAAAGTGCAAAGAATTTTAAAAGTATTATCGAGCTGATGGAGAATGAAGATATTATCATTCACGTATTGGAAACCGGAGATATTAAGAACGGTGCCGCCAATGTGACCATTGGTGAAGAAACAAAGATCGAACATTTAAAAAATTTCAGCATTGTCACAAAAACATATAACGTTGGCGATGTTTCGGGAACGATCGGGCTGTTGGGACCAAAAAGAATGGAGTATTCAAAAATGATCCCGCTCGTTGATTTTGTTGCAACGACCATATCCAATCTCTTTGAGCGGAAGATTTAGCAAGCAGTATCATTCAGTGATAGAACGAAAGAAATTGCATCAAATTTAATATTTTTTCATTTAACGACAGAAACAAGGATGTATGGAGAATCAAAACACAGAACCAATAACAAACGAGCAACAGGAAGTGCAGCCGCAAGAAGTACCGCAGCAGGAACTACCGATAAAATCCGAACTGGAAATTGCAATAGAGAAAATTGCCGAACTTGAAGTAGCCAATGTCACACTCAAAGACCAATTGCTTCGAAAAGCAGCAGAATTTGAGAACTACAAACGACGCACTGATCAGAATTCTATCAATTTTGCAAAATATGCAAGCGAGAATATCATTCTCGAGCTGCTGCCGATCATCGATGATCTTTCCCGTTCATTAAAATTAGGAAAAGAAAAATCCGAAAATGACCCTTTTTACAAAGGAGTTGAATTGATCCTTGCAAAATTCCATAAGATCCTTGAGGTGCAAGGTGTAAAGAGTATGGAATCGATCGGTAAGGAATTTAATGTGGATTTTCATGATGTGATGATGCAGATTCCACGCACCGATATCGCTGAGCATATCATTATTGATGAGATTGAAAAAGGATATTTCTTGAACGACAAGGTGATCCGTCACGCAAAAGTTGTCGTTGCAACATCACCGTCAGAGTCAATTAAACAATCAGAGGAAGTGAAAAATTAAGTATGGCAGCTAAACGGGATTACTATGATGTGCTTGGTGTACAACGAAATGCTTCCGCTGATGAGATAAAAAAATCATATCGAAAATTAGCACTGCAGTTCCATCCGGATCGAAATCCGAACAATAAAGAGGCTGAGGATAAGTTCAAAGAAGCTACTGAAGCATACGAAGTTCTATCGGACCAGCCGAAGCGCCAGCGCTACGACCAATTCGGCCACCAAGGTATGCGCGGCGGCGCTGACTATCAAAATTACAATGATGTCAACGATATCTTCTCTCATTTCGGCGATATCTTCGGAGGCGGCGGTTCGATCTTTGAAGAAATGTTCGGCGGTCAACAACGACGGCGCGGTCCACGCTCTACCGGTGATCCGGGTTCCGATCTGCGCATCCGACTGAAATTAACCTTAGAAGAGATCGCAGCCGGTGTTGAAAAGAAAGTAAAAATAAAAAAATGGAAATCCTGTGCTACGTGTAATGGAAACGGTGCGCGGCCCGGTTCTTCACGATCTACATGTCCGCAGTGTCAGGGCTCAGGCGAATTGAGACAAGTTTCCCGTTCAATGTTCGGACAATTTGTGAACATCACTGCATGCGCATTCTGCGGCGGAACCGGTCAGATCATTAAAGAAAAATGCTCCACGTGCGATGGTGAAGGGCGAGAACAAGGCGAATCAACGCTGAAGATCAATGTCCCTGCAGGAGTAAGCGAAGGAAATTATATGACCCTGCAAGGTCAAGGCAATTCCGGAAGGCGCGGCGGGCAAGCCGGTGATGTAATCGTAGAATTTACGGAAGAAAAACATGATTCTTTTATTCGTAACGGTGACGATGTTATTTATACTGCATTGATCAGTTATCCCGATGCCGTTCTTGGTGCGGATATCGAAGTCCCGACCTTGACCGGTAAATCGAAGATCAAGATCGATGCCGGCACGATGCCCGGAAAGATGCTCCGGTTAAAAGATAAGGGAATTCCGCATCTTAATTCCTATGGCCGCGGCGATCAATTGATCCAGATACAAGTGTGGGTTCCGCATAAAGTGAATTCGCACGAGAAAGAACTGTTGAAAGAACTTTCGGACAGTGAACATATCAATCCGTCAGAAGAAGAAAAAAGTAAGAGCAAGAGTCTATTCGATAAAATGAAGAATGCATTTTCGTAAATGAATTTTCTCAACCGCCTGTCAGAATTTTTTGCTTTTACAAAAAATGAACAGAAAGTCTTCTTCTTTCTGGCACTGATCATGCTAGCAGGCGTTGCTGTTAAAGTGTATAAAGCATACATTATTCCATCGGGCGCACCAAACTTTAACTATTCTGTCAGCGATTCGATTTTCACAGCGCGTTCACAATTGATGGCAAATGACACTGTCGATAAGAACAATGGTATGGTAACCGGAAAAAAGATCAATCTGAACAGTGCATCAAAGACCGAGTTAATGTCGCTTCCGGGAATCGGTGAAGCAATGGCTGATCGGATCATCATGCATCGGGATAAAAAAGGAAAATTCAAAACGATCAACGAGCTCCGAACAATAAAAGGTATTGGCGAAAATAAATTTAAAAAACTTAAACCGTATATAGAGGTTCAATGACAGGCACTGAACGGTACCTCGCATTCATTATCGAACGCAGCCATATCACTGCTGTGGAAATTGCTCATAGTCCCTTGGGTAAGACATTGACCGCAGCCGGTTCCTTTGATTCTGAAATAGATTTCGACAGCCCGGAAGTTTTCAAAGAAACCGGAATGATTGCTCGTGAAAAAAAATTTGCGCGGGAAATTCAATCGTTCACGAAGCGGGTCGCTGCCGGCGCACATTTTTTTTCATTCGGGTTGAATTCAAAAATGGCAATGCTTCAACAAATACCGGTAGAAGCATCGTTGAGCGACGAAGAATTTGAGCTTCATTTGCAGTGGGAACTCAAGAACTATTTTCCCGATGGAAATCCGGAGCAATATGTTATACAGCCGTATGCGCTGGTGGGTGATGACGGACTTCCCGGTTCGAATGCTATGATCATTTCCATTAAAAAATCATTCGTTAATTTTCTTAATAATGTCTGTCAGGAACTTCACGGGTCGATGCACATTCTGGATATTGACCAATTTTGCGCGGAAAGTGCTCTGATGTTTAACCATCCCGAACTTTCGGGAAAAAGAACAGTGGTCATTGGTGTGGACGAAGAAACACTTGATGCAAGCCTGCTTGTGAACGGAAAGAATTCTGACATTCGAACGATCAAATGGAGCGGAAAAGACCTTTCGGTGATCGATCAATATGCGCGGGACCAAAAAGCCGATGTGATCTTTCTTCACGGCAAAATTGTCACTCCAAAACTCGCTGAACAATTAATTCGGATCTCCACGATCGAAGTTGAACTTGTTGATCCGTTCAAAAAAATTTCCCTCCCTGCTACTATCAAAAATGTTGATGAGATAAAATCGAGGCGACAGGAATATACCGCCGCGGTCGGTCTGGCGGTGCGCGACGAAGAATGAGAGTGATCGCGGGTAAATACAAGGGGCGCAGACTCGAAACCGTTGCCGATAATTCTGTGCGGCCTGCAACAGACAAAGTAAAAGGTGCAATTTTTAACGTACTTCAATCCCGTGTTGATTGGACAAACGCTACCGTGTTGGATCTATATGCCGGAAGCGGCAGTGTCGGTATTGAAGCATTAAGCCGCGGTGCTAAAAAATGCATCTTTGTTGAGAAAAGCAGGAATGCATTTCAGTTTTTAACAGCAAACGTTAAACAGTTAGAAGCTGACCCAACAACACATGTTGTCTATGGCGATGTTGATGTATTTCTGGCTTCTATTCGAAGTACGTTTACCGTAGTATTTGCTGATCCACCGTATGCATTAGAAACTTTGAAAGATCTTCCGAATAAGATCTTTGGAACCGGCATCGTTGCTCAGGATGGATATTTGATCATTGAGCATCCAACACGGTTTGAGTTTGTTCCATCTTCTTTATGGGAAATTGTTGTGTTGAAAGTATATGGTAATACCAGCGTTTCATTTTTTCAGCATACGAAAGTGTGAACTATGAAAATTGCAATTTATCCCGGTACATTTGATCCGATCACCAACGGACATTTGGACATTATTGAACGCGCCACACAGTTATTCGACAAAGTGATTGTCACGGTCGCTGTAAACTCATCGAAAACACCGATGTTCACCGGCGAAGAACGCGTAGAAATGATCCAAGCAGTCATTAAACAGAAACGTCTTACCAAAGTTACTGTCGAACGATTCAACGGATTGCTTGTTTCATTTGCAGCAAAGAAAAAAGCAACTGCGATCATTCGCGGTCTGCGTGCAATCTCGGATTTCGAATACGAATTTCAAATGGCATTGATGAACAGAAAACAATCGAACAAGATCGACACTGTGTTTCTGATGCCTGCCGAAAAATATACGTATTTGAATTCCAGTATCGTTCGTGAAATTGCACGATTGGACGGGAAATTCAGGGATTTCGTTCCTCCTTCAGTCTACCGAACGATGAAGAAGAAATTAAAGAATTGACTGTTCGTTTTTTCAGTTACACAATTTTATTATCGTTGAACATTCTCTACGAAAGGATATAGAAAACACTGTGATGAAACTATCCAAAAAAGCCTCGCTCCTTGAAGCATCGCAAACATTGGCGCTGACTGCACTTGCTTTGAAAATGAAATCAGACGGAGTAGATGTTGTAAGTCTCACAGCGGGAGAACCGAACTTTCCTACTCCCGCTCACATTAAACTGGCCGCAGTAAAAGCAATCGATGATGATTTCACAAAATACACAGCAAACGCCGGCATACCCGGATTGCGTGCATCGATCGTTGAGAAATTCCGGAATGAGAACAACCTCCATTTCGATGCTTCACAGATCCTCGTCTCCAACGGAGCAAAACACTCGATCTATAATGCGCTGCAGGCGATCTGTAACCCCGGTGATGAGGTGATCTTTAGCTCGCCGTACTGGGTCAGTTACCCCGAAATGGTTAAACTTGTCGATGCAAAATCGGTCGTCATCAACACGAATGAAAAAACACTTTTCAAGATCACACCTTCGCAATTGCGGAAAGCGATCACAAAGAAGACAAAGGCTCTGATCCTCTGTTCTCCTTCAAATCCAACAGGATCGGTCTATTCAAAACATGAGTTTGAAGAGCTGGCACATGTAATTGAAAAGAGCGGCATCTTTGTTATTTCCGATGAAATCTATGAAAAAGTGATCTACGACGATCACACACATTTCAGTATCGGATCCATACCCGCAATTAAAGAACAGGTTATCACCGTGAACGGCGTCTCCAAGGCATACGCCATGACCGGCTGGAGGATCGGGTATTTCGGCGCCAATCATGAAATAACGGCTGCGGCCGAAAAGATCCAAAGCCAAATGACATCAAACGCTTCATCCATTTCTCAGCGAGCAGCACTTGCTGCAATTTCCGGTTCAGACCATGACGCAAAATATATGACGTCCGAATTTAAGAAGCGGCGTGATTATATCTATGATGCGGTCTGTTCGATCAAAGGAATGTCGTGTGTGAAACCGGCCGGCGCGTTCTACCTTTTCCCGAATGTCAGCAAATATTTTGGGAAAAAGTATAATGGTGAAACGCTGAGATCAAGCGATGCGATATCACATTTCCTCCTTAAAGAAGAGAACCTTGTGGTCGTTCCGGGCAGCGGATTCGGCGCAGATAATTTTATCCGCCTATCATACGCCTGCTCAATGGAAGAACTAGAAAAAGCCGCTGAGCGAATGCATCGTGGTTTTGCAAAATTACTTTAGGAGTGTTTTCTATAATGCCAACTTATCATTACCGATGTAGCAATTGTTCTTTCGAATTTGAAGAGTCCCAATCAATAAAAGACCCTTCGCTGCTCTTGTGTCCTCAATGCAAACACGAGAAGCTTCATCGTGTGATCGGATTGGGAGGCGGTATGATCTTTAAAGGATCCGGATTTTATCAAACCGATTATAAGAACATTGATACTGCTAAGAAAGATTCAACAGCAAAGAAAGAATCATCTTCGGAAAAGAAGACGGAAACAACACCATCGTCCGTTGCTTCAACGCCTGCCAGTACAGTGAAATCTGAAAAATAGTTTGTGTAGTACAAAGTAAAACGCCGCTCTGTGAGCGGCGTTTTTATTTTAGAACATAATTATCTACAACTGTGGTCCAGCCTTGATCACCTCCGGCGCACATCCTGTCTCGAATTTCTTGAAGTTCTCAATGAACCGTGACGCAAGCTGCCGATATTTCTGCATGTAGATCTCTTTGTTGGGCCAGGAATTTGAAGGATCGAGAACATTGGAAGGAACTCCTTCGCAGTGCTGAGGAACTTCAAAACCAAAAACAGGATCAACAGTGAATTTCGATTTCAACAATTCACCGCTCAATGCTGCATTCAGTAATGCACGTGTATGCTGAATGCTGATGCGTTTCCCAACTCCAAACGCGCCGCCTATCCAACCGGTATTCACGAGCCAGCAATTCACACCATGACGCATGATCTTTTTCTTGAGAAGGTCGGCATAGAACGCCGGATGCAATACCATGAATGGTGCACCAAAGCACGTACTGAATGTCATTTCCGGCTCTTTCCCAAGTCCAACTTCTGTCCCTGCAATCTTAGAAGTATAACCTGAAATAAATTGATACAGTGCCTGATCCGGTGTCAACTTCGCGATCGGAGGCATCACACCGGACGCATCACATGTAAGAAGAATGATATTGGCCGGATGTCCTCCTTTTTTTTCTGCTACAGCATTGCTGATGTACTCAAGTGGATAAGAAGCCCTTGTGTTTTCAGTGATTGAATCATCATCAAGATCGATCAATCGTGTTATCGGATCGAAAACGACATTTTCAAGGATTGTTCCGAACATTTTCGTTGTTGCATAGATCTGAGGTTCAGCCGCGGCGGAAAGGCGAATGACCTTAGCATAACAGCCCCCTTCAAAATTAAAGACACCCTCGTCGCTCCAACCGTGTTCATCGTCTCCAATCAACCGGCGTTTCGGATCAGCGGAAAGTGTCGTCTTCCCCGTTCCTGATAATCCGAAAAAGACAGCTGTATCACCTTTCTCACCGATATTGGCAGAACTATGCATCGACATAATACCCTGAAGTGGAAGGACATAATTGAGTATTGTGAAGATCGATTTTTTGATCTCGCCGGCATATGCCGTATTTCCGATGATACACAGTTTTTGCGCTAAGTTAAGAGTGATGAATGTATTAGTTGCCGTTGAATCGATCTGAGGAATACCTTTGAAACCCGGTACTACAATCAACGTGAACTCAGGAATATGCCGACGGTACTCTTCATTCGTTTTCGGTAGTACAAACATATTTCTGACAAACAATGCATGCCATGCATGCTCCGTTATGATCCTGATCGGTATTTGATAATTTGGATCCGCTCCGGCATAACAATCCTGCACAAATAGATCGCGACCTTGCGTATAACCCTGAACTCTGTTATAGAGATCGTTGAACTTATCCGGATTGAAGGGACGATTATATTGTCCCCACCAAATATTGTTCTCTGTGGAGGGTTCTTTCACAACAAACTTATCACTAGCAGAACGTGCAGTATGCTTGCCGGTATTTGCAACAATGGGACCTAAATGACTAATGCGCGCTTCTTTTCGGAACGTGATCTCTTCGTACAACGCTTCGGTTGAAAGATTCCAATATGCTAATCGAAGATTGGTAAGACCGTGATTCTCTAATCCGAAATCACTTTTTACAGCGGAAGCTTCCCCCTGTGCGGGAGTTTTGATATCGAGTAAGTTATTCATAACCAGTCCCTCACTAATTTACGGTCGCCGATATAAATCTCATTTGGAGACGATGGATCAAGAGCCCATTTTATTCTCGCAATACCTTCTGTGATCTCTTTGATGGAACCGGCATAGCTTAAACGCAAATGTCCTTCCATGCCAAATTCTTTCCCGGGTACCGTGACGACGAGCGCCTTCTTCAGAAGCATGCGCGATAATTCGACCGAGTTGTTTGAATATGCACGGAAGTCCGGCAGACAATAATATGTACCGTTCGGTTTTGTAACTTTCACGCCCGTGAATGTTTTTAATTCTTCCAACATGACATTTCGGTTGTTTTCCAATGTCATACGGAGACTTTCAACGGCGCTCTGCAAACCGGTAAGCGCTCCTTCGGCCGCCGCCTGCAATAGTATGGCAGTGCATGAAGTGATCTGACTTTGGACATTGGACATGATGGATACAAGTTCTTTATTGGCAATCGCCCAACCGATTCTAAACCCGGTCATTCCATACAGTTTGGAAACACCATTAATGGAAATAATGTGAGTCGATTCGATATCCTTGGTTGTATATTTATAAGCAGAAGGTGCAACGATTCCGTCAAATACAAGTTTATGGTAGATATCATCCATGATAAGATAGATACCTTTTTTTTCACAAAATTCTACGATCTCAGCGATGAATGTTTCAGGATACATCATTCCGGACGGATTGTTCGGACTGTTCACGATAATCGCTTTGGTATAGGTGCTGACCCCTTTTAAAACATCCGACATTTTCGGATAGAAACTTCCATCTTCAGGAGTAACGATCACCGGAATCCCGTAGACCATTCTCACCATTTCAGGGTAGCTGACCCAATAGGGTGCAAGGATGATCACTTCATCCTGAGGATTGATGATGGAATAGAGAACATTATAGACCGATTGCTTCGCCCCCGCCGACACGATCACATTCTCCGACGCAACGATCCGGTTATAATTTTCTTCAGTATACTTGATGATTGCTTTTTTGAGAGACGGTATTCCATCGGTCGGCGTGTATTTGATATCCGCAGAGCAGAGTTTCGCCGCTGAGCTCAAGATCGCATTCATCGGTGCTTTGTTCTTTGGTTCGCCTGCACCAAGATGTACAACTGATTCACCTTTCTCTCGAAGAACACGCGCCTCTTCATTCAACTTCAGTGTTGGCGATTCAAGAATTGATTTCGCAAGTGTGCTGACACTCATAAGATGTATGACCTCCTTTGACAAGAGATAGAAATATCTCTCGATTCAGTTTTGTGTATCTATGTGATGACGCAGAGTAAAAGAAATGAATTGTTATTAGTGAGATAATAGCCTGACAAATAATACGCAGATTTGATTTAACTTTCCACTACTTCTAAACCCGATAACGGACAAAGCAATCCCATTTTATTTTTCTTCACGAGTGATTACTGTTCCTGTTATCACATCTTCTTACCGTTCAAGAATTCGTCCTTAATTTCATTCGTTGACAGTTTCCAAATCAAATAGATATTGATTCCAAGTGCAAGAATATTTCCGAAAACCATAAGAGAGAGTGAACTTTCAATTCCATATCCTTGCAAATATTTAGAGAGGGACAAATAAGACATAATACTTGCAACAATTCCCCAGACTGTTATTATGGATAGCATTACCATATATGATATTCTTCCCAAATTCGAACGAATATATAAACCGATCGAAGCGATGATCCCTGCAAACTGTAATACAATTTCGAAAATTGTTGCTGTTGGAGAAACTGACAATGTGGGCATCAATTGTTGAGCCATCTGGTATTCTGGATTGTTTTCGATTGAATTAGTTGTCATCAAAGTTAAAATACTCTGAAACATTAGATATATTCCCACCATAATTGAAAATAATGCGAGGTTTGTAATAAAACGAGATCTCTTAGGAGGGTTGTAACTCATTGAATCATTATATGGCATTCTAAAGCAATCCTCTCAAACGTTACTCAATTCATGCAAAATGTCTTAAGGAATGAAATATGCTATATCGTTTTAATAATCACTTTTCTCAACACTGTTTTTGCTAAATCCGCATCCTTTTTCGTTTCGAACGACAATCGGAATGTCCCTCCCCGACCTTCTCTGATCTTTAGCAGTTCCATATCTTTTATGTTGATGTTCGCTTTATACAATGCGGTGGTTATCAATGATAATACCCCCGGCTTATCTTCAACGGAAACAAAAATATCGTGGACTGGCTGGAGAAATCCTTTTGAGTTTTTTGGGATGGCATCGCGCATTTTTTTTGCATTGCGAAATCGATGTGCAAATGTGTTTCGTCGCGAAGATGTCTGAAGATCTTTTGCAAACTGAGATAGCAGCAAAGAAAATTCTTTGACTGCATTTCTAATCTCAGACGAGTTACTTGCAAGAATATCGTTCCACATACCATACGGACTGGAAGCAATTCGTGTGATATCGCGAAATCCTCCGGCAGCAAGCTGCAAATATCCGGGATGCTTTTTATTCTTTTGCTCAACCATATTCATCATTGCAACGGCGATCAATTGCGGCAAATGGCTGATCGATGCAGCAATTTTATCATGGTCTTTTGCAGAAAGAAATAGAACTCGCGCACCGATGGAATGAAGCAACGATGTAAGTTTGGATATTTTTCTTTTTTGCGAACTATCGGCACACAACACATACGTTGCGTTTTGGAACAAGAGTGCATCGGCAAACTCAATCCCTTTCCCTTCTGAACCTGCCATCGGGTGTCCGCCAATAAATATTC
>DMPG01000067.1:0-855 GCA_003456055.1 Bacteroidota bacterium
CAATTGAGTACGCGATTCAAAACTTCCCTCAAATGCAAAATTACCACCAATGATAGAACTGGGCAAAGCAGAGAGTTGTTTGTCTTTCCATTCACGAACACTGGAACTTCCACCGGCAAAGAATCTACGTGGCAGTGGTACGGGCGTCGCATTCTTCGGATTATATAATTGCGCTATACCCGACTTAAATTTTACGGCAAATACTTGTGTTTGCGTATATTCACTGGTAAAATAATGTTTTGCTAAAATTGAAAATTTGTAATACTCAGAATACGGAAGACCAAATCCATCAGCAATTTTTGAAATTATTCCGCCTTCTTCAATTGTACCTGAATGAAAGAAACCAGATGTTGGCGAGAATAAATTGTTGGTCTTATCTCTCTGTAAAGTGTATGACTCGATAAAATTGAATTGTTTTGTAGAATCTTCCACACGAATTCCGGAGACACCCTCTTTTTTATAGAATGGATCAACCCGTTCAATGTTAAACTCCGTTATTCCAAGAGTAAAAGTCGACAGTTTTGTAATAAATCCAAGTTTTGCTCTGAGAGTCGTAAGATCATATTCATTTTGTTTTTCGGCTTCTGCAGAAAGAGTAATTGAAGCACTCGTCTTGTTGTTTAGGAAATACGGGAAAACCAATTGTGATTGAATATCTGCTTTACCAAATAACGTTGGTTCTTGAAGACCTCTTGAAAACGCACCATAATAGCTTATTTCCTCAATGCTATTTGCCCGTGCTCTTGTAGAAATCGAAAAATTTTGTGCCCCTCCAAAAAGATTGCGATGTTTATAACTCAACCCTAAGCCGGTTGAAAGACTATATTCATCGCTTCGTTCTATTAAAAATTCCGG
>DMPG01000067.1:905-8091 GCA_003456055.1 Bacteroidota bacterium
TTAAGATTTTGTTCGCTCTCAATTCTTTTGTCTTCACTATAAATCTGTCCCGTTTCGAAATCCAATTGCCGCAACATAACACTGCTATCGATTCGTTCATCTAAATGATCGAATGTTGTTTCCCCAAAGATGTATCGATTTCCTGGATCAAATTTTAACAACACTGAGATATTATTTGTTGAAGCATAACGAACCGAAGAACTACTGTCTACAAATGCTTTGGAATAGCCACTGTTAACCAATTGCTTTAAAATGCGAGATTGCTCTACCGATAAAAGATTTTTGGAAAATGGATCATTCGATTTTAACAAAGTTTTTTCAAAGATGTCTTTTCGAACGTCAGGCACGATACCATCCAAACCCTTTATCATAAAAGTGTCGATTAAAGATTGTGTGTTCTCATTGATTCCAATCGTTATGTCCACATATTTTCCGTCACTGCTATATGACAAAATAGTATCAATAGCGGCGTGGAAGTATCCCTTGTCCTTTAAATATTCATGGAGGTGAATGATATCCTGATAAAAGATATTGGGATCAAAATATGCTCTTGGTGCTCCAATACCACGGTAGATATTTTCATTAAGAAATATCCATACTCCCATAGGAGTTTCAGTCGTTGCTAATTGGCTCACAATTTCATATCTAGAAATATTGTCTCCGACAATGATTTCAAGATCATTCACTTCGGCTTTTTGTGAGGTCTGCGCAAGACCAATTTGAATGCTTACCGCAAACAAAGTCGTTACAAATGTAAAAAAATATAATATTTTGAAAATCAAAGGAAGAAAGAAAGCAGGGTGAATAAAAAACCCAGCATCATTACGCTGGGTCATTGAAATCTACCAATCCGACATCAGGTTTAATATTCGTTCTCATCTTCGTAAAAGAAATCATCCCCCGTGGGATAATCAGGCCAAATATCTTCAATGCTTTCGTACGGTTCTTCAGCATCTTCAAGTTCATTCAAATTTTCTATTAACTCAGGCGGAGAACCCATTCGAATCGCATAATCGATTAATTCCTCTTTTGTTGCAGGCCACGGAGCATCATCAAGATACGAAGCCAGTTCCATAGTCCAAATCATAATATCATTACCTTTACTCTAAATTTCTATTTCCTGTTATCAACCAGCTGAGCTCGAATTTTTTCGTAATCAACATCATCGACAAAGTACTCAACAGGGTTTTGTTTTTCCCCATTACGAATCACTTCGTAATGCAAATGTGGACCGGTTGAACGCCCGGTATTACCGGAATAAGCAATAAGCGTTCCACGCTTCACCTTTTGACCAGAACGAGCAATACATTTTGATAAATGGGCATACCAACTTTTATATCCATAACCATGATTTATCATAAGAGCAACTCCATATCCACTGCCGGTAGGTCCGGTGAACTCAATTTCACCGTCACCGGTAGCATAAATTGGAGTACCAACATCACCGTGAATATCAACACCTTCGTGTTTTTTTAAACTCCCGATCAATGGATCGTTTCTAAGACCAAATCCGTGATATGAATACGTTCCAACCATAGGTTTAATTGCCGGCATTGAAGAGAAAACGACTTTATTATGTTCATACTGTTGATAAATTTGCTCGTAACTTGTTCGTTGGAACTCGACTTCTTTATTCAATTTATGTAATAGTTGTTTTGAAACACCAATTAATTCATCAGCATCCTTAGAAATGAAACCGGCAAAAGATTCAATTGCAGCACCACCTGTTCCTAACTGACGTGTTTCAAGATCAATTTTAGGGAGATTGACAATAGATCGTAATTGATTATCACTGTGAGCCAATGAATTGATTGATGAATAATAATTATTCATTTGTTCATTCATCTCTTTAATTTGCTGCTTCAGGATGGTATTTTCCGTTGTCAACTCATTGGTTGTTTTAAAACCTAATCCCAGAATATCACCATAGGAGTTATTGACAAAACCCAAAACAAACAATGATGCAACCGTTAAAACAACAACAAATGATGTTATTTTTAAACGGTACCCTTTTGCTTCTACGTATGAAACCTGTTCGTTAGAATAGAAAAAAAGTTTTTTTCGATTTGCCATGATCCTGTCAAATTTATTTAACCAGAAAGAAAATAGAAAAATATGAGCGGTTTGTCAAGAATAACTATAAAAAACGTTCAACTTATTCAAAATCGTGCTCAAAATAGTCAATATTTCGTTTTCCCCCGCCTTTAGATTTGCTTTGGATCACTTTCTCAAGCTTTTTGGAGAATTCCTGAGCGGCATCGTACCCATAATGCTTAGTAAGATAATTAAGAGCAATGACTTCCGAAATTACTGTAACATTTTTACCGGGATGTATCGGCAGTTTTACGTGTGGTATTTCAACATCGAGGATGTTAATTTTTTCCTCATCCAAACCCGTCCGAGTAAAATTACCATTCGAATCCCATTCCAATAGTTCAACAACAACCTCAATTCGTTTTTGAAATCGAATAGAACGAACTCCGAAAATGCTTTGGACATCAATTAATCCAAGTCCTCGAATTTCCATGAAATGTTTTACAAGATCGGTTCCAGTTCCAATGAGGATATTCTCTCCTTTACGGGTAATTTTCACAACATCATCGGAAACTAACCGGTGTCCGCGCTCTATGAGATCGAGAGCAATTTCACTTTTACCAATCCCAGAACGGCCAATAAATAGTAACCCAATTCCATAGACATCAACAAAAGATCCATGGATTGTTGACTGTTGGGAAAATTGATCATCGAGAAAATCACTGAGCAGATAAACAAATTTTGTTGTTTCAAACGGAGATCGAAATACGGGAACGTTATGATCCTCCGCTATTTTAAGAAGCTCTTTATCCATATCATTGTTATTGGTAATAACAATACAGGGAATTTCGAACTTAAATAGTGTGTTGAATGCTTCAATACGTTTTTCAAGAGGCATACTTTTTAGATACAGCATTTCAGTATTACCGAATATTTGTACACGGTCGTACGTAAATAGACCAACATATCCTGCAAGAGCTAATCCCGGACGATGAATGCTCTTTTCCTTCACTCTATTGTCCATACCAACATTCACAAGAGTTTCGAGTTTCAATCTGTTCTTGTTTTTTTCGACCAGGAAACCAATAGTGATGTGCTGTTTCCGATATTCTTTTCCAATATTCAGCGCCATAGTACCTCTTAAATTTTCTCTCTGGTTTTACGAATCACTTTTTTATCTTTCTGTTCATGTTTCGATTTATATTTTTCGAGTTGCCTTTCCACTTTAATAACAGCAGCATCTATTGATTTTATATAATCATCGGTCTTTTCAAGAGCCTTAAGGACCGAACCTTGAACTTTTACTACAAGCTCTGCAGCTTTTATACTATTCCTAGATTTTTCAAAACTCAATATTAGATCCGCACTTAATATCCCATCGTAATATTTTTCCATCTTATTTAATGAATCGAACGCATACGCACGTAATGTTTCATGTGCTTTGAAGTGTCGAGCCGTAATATAGATGTTCATAAATATTTTCCTTTCAGGATGATGCTTTAGGATGAGCCTGTTGATAGATTTTTTTAAGTCGTTCTACAGTAACATGTGTATATATTTGTGTTGTTGAAAGACTTTCGTGCCCCAATAATTCTTTTACCGCCAAAATATCCGCACCGTTGTCAAGCAAATGTGTTGCAAATGAATGACGCAATACGTGTGGACTCTTTTTTTGTATCTCTGTATATCCGGAAAGATATTTTCCAACCAGTGTGTTTATTTTCGAAGGTGTCAATCGGATGCCGGTATCGCTCACGAATAGGATATTCTCTTTCATACCTGTTTCTGCACCTATTTCTTTCCGAAATTGTACGTAACGCTTAATCGATTGTCTGGCATTTTCCGTAAATGGAATGATTCGTTGTTTGTTTCCCTTGCCGGTGACTTTGATCGTATGATTACGTTCGTCAATATCACTAAGAGTTAATCCAAGTAATTCCGCACGTCGAATTCCGCTTCCATAAAACAACTCCAAGATTGCAGAATCTCGAGCTCCGGCAAATGTCGTAATGTCAGGAAGTGATAGTATCTTCACCATGGAATCTTTATCAATAAATTGAGGAAGTGTTTTTTCGACCTTTGGAGTGATAATGTTAAGCGCCGGATTATTTCGTACAAACTTCTTTCTCACGAGGAATTTATAGAACGATCGAAGTGTTGAAAGTTTTCGCACAACACTTTTTTTTGATAATCCTGAATCCAACAACAATCCCAAAAATGCACGAATGACACCGGTATCGGTGTCATTATGACGTTCAATCAATTCTGGGAACTCTTCTTTGAGGAAAGAATAATACTGGGCAAGGTCGTTTGCGTACGAAACAATGGTATGCTGAGAATAATTTCTTTCGTTCTCAAGATACGAAAGATATTCACTGATAATTTTTTGCATTCAATTCAGTTAGATTGCAAGGGCCTGAGCTTCCTGCTCATCAAGGTAATATTCTTCTTTGCAATTCGGACACAGCAGGTAATCACCCTTGCGTTTGGTCGATTTTTTTGTAAGATAATTATTACCGCAACTTTTGCAAGGCTGCATTACCGGCATTTCCCACGAAATAAAATCACAGGTCTTTGTATCACCATTAGAATTTGAACAACGGAAAAATATCCGCTTCTTTCGAGTTTTACTTTGCACGATCTCTCCATCGGCACACTTCGGACACTTCACTCCGGTTGAAATCGGTTGGGTATTTTTACACGTTGGATAGTTCGAACATCCAAGGAACGTTCCAAACGGTCCCCCTTTTACTTTCATATCACCGCCGCACAATTTGCAGATCACTCCGGCAACGTGGGCATACTTCTCTGTCTCGTCTTCCAACGGTTTACGATTTTTACACGTCGGATATCCCGAACACGCTTTGAACTGTCCGTATCTGCCCCATTTGATGATCATCGGTTTGCCGCACAGATCGCACGCTTCACCTGCATCATGCTGCAATGATTTTTTTATTTTTGAAACATCATCATTCATATGCTCCAATGAATGACTGAACGGTTTATAAAAATCATCAAGCACTTTTACATAATTATTTTCCCCGCTTGCAATCGTCTCTAATTCGTCTTCCATCTGAGCTGTGAATTTATAGTTCACAATTTCAGGAAAACATTTCATCAAGATCTTGATGACCACTTGTCCAAGCCCTGTTGCATAGAGTTTTCGATCCTGTTGGTCAACATATTGACGGTTAAGGATCGTCGAAAGGATTTGCGCATAGGTGCTAGGACGACCGATGCCAAGTTCTTCTAGTTTTTTCACCATACTGGCTTCAGTATAGCGCGCCGGGGGCTTTGTGAAATGCTGTTTTGGAAGAAGCTTTTCCAGATGAGCATTTTGTCCCGCCTCTAGATTTGACGGAATTTTTGATGTCGGGTCCTCATCAGACTCAACACCTTTTTCTTCAAGAACATCATCATACACTTGTAAAAAACCGCGGAACAACGGAACAGATCCTGTCGCACGGAATTGATACACTCCACCGGTAATATCAACCGTCAATTGTTCAAATGTTGCACTGCTCATTTGTGAAGCAACAAAGCGATTCCAAATCAACTGATAAACAGCGTACATGTCTTTATCAAGGTACTTCTTTACAAATTTTGGCGTAAACTTTATCGAGGTAGGACGAATCGCTTCATGCGCATCCTGTGAGGATTTCCCTTTTTTATATTCTCGTTTTTCTTTGGGAAGATATTCTTTGCCGTAATTTGAATAGATATAATCACGAACTCCTGCAATTGCATCTTCGCTTAATCGTGTTGAATCTGTTCTCATATATGTTATGAGACCAACAGTTCCTTCATCGCCAAGATCGATACCCTCATACAACTTTTGGGCAAGCATCATGGTTCGTTTTGCGGAAAGTCGTAATCGGCCAGAAGCTTCTTGCTGCAACGTACTGGTAATAAAAGGCGGATTTGGATTCCGTTTCACATCCTTTTTTACGACATCAGAAATTTGAAACTGTGTCTTGCGAATTTCTTCAGCATGACCGGATGAAATTATTTCATTTCCAACAACCGGATCTTTCCCCGATATTTTTGCAAGCCGTGCAAAGAACGGGTCTGATTTTTCGGTTTTGAACTCAGCACTGATTGACCAATATTCTTCAGGAGTAAATTTTTTGATCTCATCTTCACGTTCGCAAATAATTCTTAATGCAACAGATTGTACTCGTCCGGCAGAAAGTCCGTAATATACTGTCTTCCACAAGAAAGGACTGACTTTATATCCCACCAATCGATCCATCGCACGTCGGGCACGCTGCGAATCAACAAGATTTGTATCTACTTTTCGAGGATTATCCATCCCCTCTGCAACTCCGGTTGGAGTAATTTCGTGGAACAGAACACGATAAATATTTTTGTTCTTATCCTCTAATTCTTCAAGGATGTCATACGCAATCGCTTCGCCTTCACGGTCAGGATCGGTTGCTATATAAATATTTTTTGCATCGCTGGCATAACTTTTCAGCTTTGCAACAACATCTTCTTTACCGGCAATTACCTCATACACTGCCGCATAATTATTTTCAACATCAACACCTAATTTACTTTTCGGAAGGTTTTTAATATGACCGACCGACGCCTCAACAATATAATCCTTACCAAGATACTTATTGATTGTTTTTGCCTTTGAAGGTGACTCTACTATTATTAATGATTTTCCCATTGAGTAAGCTACTTTTCCTTTTTAATTGATTGTATCTTTTCCGCCAAGCATGGTTCTGCTGCCCGTGTTGAATGAATCATCATTCTCAGCCATTAATTGTGATACCATTGTTTTAAGTTCATTCAAGTCAACAGTCATATATCCACTCATCATAATTCGATCGATAAGCACTTCAATATCCATCTCTGTTATTATTCCAAGTTCGCGTAATTGAATCAGATACCCAAATGCTTCCGCATTGATAACGGAACGTTCTACATCATGGAGCACTCGATGTGAATGTGGTCCACTCGCTGCAATATCGGTGATGATATTACTACCGTCTGAAATTTTTTCAAAAAGCCAATTGAATGCAGTACTGATCTCAGTCGTAGAATATCCTTTTTTGGAAAGAACACTCAAGTCGATATCATGGATAGGTATATTGTTTCGCAATTCACCTATGAGATACATTAAAATTTCAACTATTTTTTCTTT
>DMPG01000223.1 GCA_003456055.1 Bacteroidota bacterium
ACAAAATTATCCAAATCCGTTCAATCCGACAACAAAGATCTCATTCTCCTTGAAACATTCAGGATTGAGCACACTAAAAGTGTATGATTTGCTTGGGAGAGAAATTGCATCATTGGTGAATGAATATCTCACAGCGGGGAATTATACAATAGAGTGGAGCGGATCAAATCTTTCAAGCGGTGTATATTTCTATCAAATTCGATCCGGTGATTTTGTTGCAACAAAAAAAATGATATTACAGAAATAACTATTGAGTATTTTTCAAACAAGGGATGAACGTAACCAAGGTTCATCCCTTGTTTTGCTCTAGACTGTTCACCTTTTATTTTCGTATTCATTGTATTGCATCTCCAATTCTCATTCGCTATTTTCACAAGTACACAATGTGAATATCGATGCTCTCTCGTACTGAAATACGCCATATCTTCAATACTTCAAAGAACTTCAACGAATTGTTTGATGCATTCAATGCAGCGATACATCAAGGGATTGATGATGTTGAGATCTATCGTATTCTTTTCTGGAATGATTCATTAGGGAACGATGAACTGATATTATTTGGTGAAAAACTTGCAAAAGAATACCGCCATATTGCGTACGACGTATATATGTGGCTGGCAAATATTTTTGAAGTCCTGTATGGAAAAAAAGATAATTACGAATTAGCGTTGATCTATTTTCAAAAAGCCGCAGCCATTAAGCCTGAGCAAACCGATCCGTACCTCGATGCTTGTGATTGCTATAACCCAGATATCGATATTCCGCCGGCAAAATTATTGATAGAATTCTTGAAAATCGGTCTTGAACTTGTCAATAGTAAAAAGAGTATCGCACTTCGTTTGGCTGTTTTATATCAAGCTATCGGTGAGAATGATCTTGCAGAATATTATCGCGTAAAATTCGACGAAGCAGGGGAAAGCCCCCTCAAATGAAACACCTCAAAGGGTACATTGCTATTTCACTCGCCGCAGTGTTATGGGGTGTAGCCGCATCAGTCGCAAAATCTTTTTTCAATAAAGCATACGAACCGCTTATTTTGGTACAAATGCGAGTGACATTGTCATTCGCCGTTCTTTTTCTTTACTTCCTTTCGACAAACAGATCACTGCTGAAGTTTTCCGTCAAAGATATTCCACATTTTCTTGTTGTTGGAATTCTGGGTGTTGCTGGCTCAAACTATTTTTATTACGCCGCGATCAAAGAAACAAATGTGTCGACCTCCATTCTTGTTCAATATACCGCTCCGATCATGGTGATGATCTATACAGTATTATTTCAAAAAGAAAAACTGACCTTTGCTAAATTGTCTGCACTCGTACTATCGCTTAGCGGAATATTTCTGGCGATTGGAGCTTATAATCCCGAAATTATTCAAGGAAATGCACTCGGAATCATTTATGCTTTAATTGCTGCCATTTCATTTTCCATTTTTAACATCAGTGGAAAATCATTGACAGAGAAATATTCTATCTGGACTGGACTGATCTATTTATTGGGATCAGCAACACTTTTCTGGGGTTTCATCAATACACCAATGGATATTCTCAACGCAAATTATACATTTGACGATTGGAAAGTGTTCAGTGTGATTGCGCTCATTTCAATTTTAATTCCATATTCATTGTATTATTATGGACTTCACCACATTCAATCCAGTAAGGCGATCATCATCAGCACACTGGAACCAGTTGTAGCGATCATTACAGAATGGCTGTTTCTTAATGGAAGAATGGGTATCGTTCAAGTGATCGGTGCTCTGTTCGTCATTACTGCAATTGTGATGTTACAGCGTGACTCAAAAAATAATGAACCAATTTTAGTGCAGGAATGAGACTTGAACGAAGAAAAAATAAGGTGTTCAAAGTACTTGAGCAGCGGCAGCCTGACCTTACCGTCGTGATGGAAAATATTCACGATCCGCATAACGTAAGTGCAATGCTTCGTTCATCGGATGCGGTAGGGATTCATGAAGTGAATCTTGTTTATACGACGACAAAATATCCGAAGATCGGGAGCAAAAGTTCTTCAAGTGCTAACAAATGGATCGGAAGAAGGAAATTCTCGTCGATACCGGAATGTTATCAACAATTGCGAAAAGATGGATTTCAAATCCTTGCAACACGATTAGATGAGAATGCAAAACTATTGTATAGTTTTGATCTTACGAAACCGACTGCATTTGTCTTTGGAAATGAACATGGAGGAGTTACAGATGAAGCGGCAAATCTCGCTGATGCTACAGTATATATTCCGATGATGGGGATGATCCAAAGTTTAAATGTCTCTGTAGCGTGTGCGGTAACGATCTATGAAGCATTACGGCAACGAATCGGAAAAGGATTTTATTCTAATCCTAGATTCGAACAACAGGTATTGGAAAAATTGAAAGAAGAGTGGCTGAGAAAGTAAAACTTTGAACAGATTGTATGACAAAAACCTTAAATCTTTGCAAGGCTATCTGCGATTTGCGAAAAGATACGTTTGAACAATTACCGCTAAAAATATCAACAATGGCCAGCCGACAACGATCCACATCCATCCAATAGACGTAGCAACAATCAATAAGGGAAAAGAGAGCAAGAAGGAAAGTCCATCAATTCTCTTTACTACTGAGATCGTATTGATCGTCAGGAATAATGAAATTGCAAGGATGAACCCAGGTATTGAAATTTTTAAGTGTAATCCAAAAACAAGAATATAAACTACGACAATCAATAGTAATGATAGTCGGCTTTTATGCAAACCATCGTGAAAGATTGATTTATAGTTCCGCCAATACGGCATTCCTTCTTCGCCGACCATACAACGCATAACAAGCGCGGACAAAAAACCATTGATCATTACGATTCCGATTCCGAATGGAATGAGCAAAAAATAGAATCCCCCGATAAGGATCTTGTTGAACCATTCGTTATCTGAAAATATCACTGAAAAAGCGTTCGAGAGTTTTTCCATCATCACATTAAAAGTTTAGGCTTTGAAAGTACTACTATTTCGGGATTCTTCTGCCGTATTGATTTGAATTTGCTTTTCGCTCAAAATAATTAAATGCTTCATGTGAAACATCCGTGATTATTTTCGATCCATCTTCGTTGTGCACCAACATTTTTGTCATTACACAAATACTATACGGATTATTCTCGAGGTAGATGATACCGACATCGGTTCGTACACCTTCAACATCACCACCTTTGTTTGCAATAGATACATCAGGTGCAATACCCGATTTGAGTGCTCCATCTTTATCTAATTTCATAATCGAAAGCATATCATCGCTTGCTTGTTTATTCACCAAAGTCCCATTGTACATTTTATCAAGAATTACCAAGACATCTTTCGGCGTGCTAATATTTTCTCTTCCTTCTTTGGCTGCCTGAATATCCATCATAACGCGTTGAAGTTTCGTTTTTGTCGCACCGTTCTTTTGCAGTGATTCATTGACATTTTTCATCCCAACCAAATCGATGAGCAAATTCGTTGCAGAATTGTCGCTCAATACGATCATCAACACACAATAATCGCGAATTGAAAGGGAGACCGATTTTTCGCCAAGCGAGGAAAGGATTCCACTTCCGCCGACTCTTGCCGTAATTGGCAATTGTTTTATGTCAGTGATGTTGAACTTTTTTTCGGCAGCTTGTTTATACACTTCCGACAAAATATGAATTTTTATTGAACTTGCCTGAGGAAAAATTTCATCTTCGTTGAAAAGGATTTGTTCGCCGGATCGCAAATCTTTAATTGCAACACCGACAACAGCATCTGCTTGTTCAACAATCTGCTTGATCTTGGCTGTCAATTTTTCTTTCAGTCGATCGGATTGCGAGAATGAGAATTGGATTGTGATGATGAAAAGTAAAAGTTTAATCATTCCGACTCCATTTTTAATATGTGAATACTAAGAAAAGAGTAGTGCAAAAGCAAGGAGAGTAAATAATTAAGCCGTCAAGAATGACGGCTTATATTCTAACACAAATACAAGACTTCAACGAGAAATTATTTTAACAACACCATTTTCCGAGTCTGGATCGAAGAACCATTCTGAAGTCGGTAAAAATATAACCCGCTCGGTAGATGCGCCGCATTCCATTGTATAGAATGATTTCCGCGATTCATTTCATTATTAATGAGCGTTACAATCTCTTTCCCTATTGCGTCATAGATTTTTAAAGAAGCAAATCCGGTTTGTTCAATGGAGAATCGGATTGTCGTAACAGGATTGAATGGATTTGGATAATTTTGTTCCAAAGAAAAACATGCTGGCGTCCACAACTCCGTTTTTTCTGCAGAAGTCGTCAACATATTTTTGTAGAAAGAAAAATTGCCGCTGTATTCACCGATAACGAGATCTTTCCTTCCGTCGCCGTCAAGATCGGCAAAGGAAGGAGTTGAACTTTGAGGAACTTTAACATCGGGAAAAATATCGTCGTTCTTCTGCCATACCGGAAAACTTGGAGTTCCAGTATTTTCATAAGCAATAAGACTTCCACTGATTTTGCCAAAGACAAGATCGTATTCTCCGTCACTATCGATATCAACAAAGCAGGGATAACAATAATTTGGGACAGAGACTCCATTTATAAATGAGTTATCTACCACAAAGACATTGGAGCCGGTGTTTCTGTAGAATTTTATTGAATCTGCATCTTCACCACATATTATTAGATCAAGATGCCCATCGTTATTTAAATCTGCAAATGATGGGGCACTTTGCCAACCGACATCGATTCCAGAAAAGATGGAGGTGTTTTGTGTGAATGTTCCACTGTTATTGATGTAACAATAGATCTTGCCATCTAACGCTCCTGAAACAATATCATAGTCACCATCGTTGTCCAAATCGACGAATCTTGGGGAGCTGTATGATCCGGCATCAAGTGAAGTAAACGTGGCTGTTGTTTTTTTGAAATCAGGATTGATCGACGATCCATCATTTCTAAAATACTGAAATTTTCCGAGTTGCTCGCCACTGATAAGATCCATGTCACCATCGTTATCAAAATCTGCCAACGATGTAGTCGATGCGCCGCCTTCAATTCTGATCATCTGGAAGTATGCAGTATTTCTTGTTAACGCCGGTGTTGTAACACTACCCGTGTTTTGATAATAGAACATCGAACCATCGTCGGTACCATAGATAAGATCATTGTCTCCGTCATCATCAAGATCACAGAGTACAGGATTTTTCCAATATCGTACGGTTTCCAAAGAAGAAACGAGAGTTGGTGTTGCTGTCCAAATCGGTATCTGCGTGGTTCCTGTGTTTTTATAAAAAAGCATTGTTTGGAGATCACGTCCCATCATCAAGTCGAGATCGTCATCGCTGTCCATATCCTTAAAAAAGGGATACGCATTTAATCCGACATCAGGAATTCCGGTGACGAGCGAATTATCCGCAACAAAATTTGGAACGGAAGCAGTTCCATTGTTTCTGAATGAGATTGTGATCCCAGGCGTAACGTCGCCATAATATGATTCACCGATTCCGATAACCAAGTCTTTATCGCCATCACCATCAAGATCAGCAAATGCCGGCTTCGCATCAGTTCCAATCATCGTGTTCACAGTTTTCATCAACGCTGTATCTTGCTTCCAGAGCGGGTGAAGAGAATCACCAATGTTCCAATACAATAATACTCCGTTGAAGCCCCCGATTACAAGGTCAACATCATGGTCATTATCAAGATCGGTCAATGCGGGATAATCGGCATTTGTGAATTGATAACCATTTGCGTAGATCGATGCCAGCAGATTTGTATCACGACGGAACACGGGAGACTGCGCATTTCCTTGATTACGAAAGAATGCGATCCGCTCATCACTCAATGTTCCGACGAACAGATCAAGATCTCCGTCTCCATCCATATCGCAAAAATCGGGAGCGGAAAAACTCTGTACTGTTACACCGAACGGGCTGAACACCGAATCGATCTTCAGCCAATTTTGTGCTTGAACAATTGTTGTGAAAATAGAAAAAATGATAAATGTATAGAAAAATTTCATATTTATTATCCCTTTGTGCTTTTGTAATTCTGAAGATGAAGAAGTACTGTATAATCCATACTTAAACTTGAAAAAGATTGGAAGAAAAGCAAGAAACAGTTAATTCAAATTACATGAATAAAGTTCATTCTCGTTCCATTGCGATTCATAGACAATTTGGCTATTTTCCATAACGGACGATGAAACAGCACAGCACACAAACTATCACATTACAACGGCTTCTGGTTCTTCATTCGGATTATCTGAATGAACTGAGCAAACGCAATCCAGAAACGCGTGGGACATACGAACGTACTCTTCGGGAATTTATGCGTTGGGTACGATTAGAACCGGAGTTTGAATGCTCAACAAAAGAAGTTGAACGATATAAAAAGTTTTTACTGACTAAACGGAAGCTGTCTCCTGTATCAGTTACCATGTATCTTTCCTCAGTTCGAAAGTTTTTTGATTTTCTTGTAACGAACGGTGTATTATTCTCGAATCCGGCAAAAGCTGTAAAAGGCGGGGTGACAAACCCGCAGCATTCACGAAAANNAAGTGCAATTGCTGATCCAGGCAATTGAACGGAAAGATGAAATCGGATTCAGAGATTTTGCTGTTGTGAAATTGATGATCGGTTGTGGTCTTTCTGAAATCGAATTGATCAGAGCCGATATTGGTGATTTACATAAAGAAAAAGGAATCATGACTCTTTCACTCCAATTAAAGGGAAAAAAAACGAAAGAACAGAGTGTCGTCATCCCAAACGATGTAAAAGATGCATTGAAAAGTTATCTTGTTTTTAGAACCAATGCAAAAGAGACTGAACCACTCTTTATGAGCGCAGGAAATCGAACGCGCGGTCAACGTATGACATCACGAGGAATTCGAGAGCGCATCAATTTTTATTTAGAGAAATCTGGAATTAAGAACGGCGAAGCGCGCAAGATTACAGCGTTGTCGCTTCGTATGACAGCAATTAAAACAATGGCAGAGCAGGGAGCAAGCGTTGATGAGATTCGAAAGAAGTTTCATATTGTAAAAGAGTTGACGGTGCAACGGTATTTGGAACATATTGAATAACCTACTGTAGAGTAAAACTATGAAACATATAACAATTCTTTTATTCAGTGTATTCCTATTTGGATGTTCATCTTCAAAATCGTTGTTTGGACTTAAGGAGGCTGAAATCACTTCCGGAACATGGCTGGTCTATGAAGGATCGTTACCGTGCGCAGATTGCAGTGAGATCAAAACGCGATTGGAAATTCTTATTGATTATTCAAATCCTGAGCCTCCATTCATTCTTAAACAGGCTTATATCGGCTCAAACGATGAAGATANNGGCTCTAACGATGAAGATAAGACTTCAATCACTCATGGTATTTATGGAACGCTAAAAGAAACATTTCGCAATAACGATGCAACAGTGTATGAACTGAATCCGGATAAGCCAAATGAGAGAATGTATTTTCTTCGTGTGAATGATGATACGTTGAAAATGCTCAATCGTGATAGAAAAGAGATCAAAACAGAATTGAATTACAATATTTTTCGTACAGAAACATTAACAGAGCGATAAACTTAAATTCTCAAACCTCAAACCTAATAGTTGATTAATGATCTATAATTTTACCGAAATAGAAAAAAAATGGCAGGAATACTGGGATAAACACCAAACGTATAAAACCGTTGAAGATCCTGCGAAGAAAAAATTATTCGTTCTCGATATGTTTCCGTATCCAAGCGGAGCTGGATTACACGTTGGTCATCCTGAAGGTTATACTGCAACTGATATATTCACGCGTTTTCAACGCTTCAATGGAATCAATGTTCTCCATCCGATGGGTTGGGATGCATTTGGTTTGCCTGCTGAACGATATGCAATGCAAACGAACATTCATCCGTCAGTAACGACTCAACAGAATATCAATAATTTTCGTCGACAAATTAAATTACTCGGTCTCAGTTATGATTGGGAACGGGAAGTTAATACGACCGATCCTGAATATTATAAATGGACGCAGTGGATATTTTTGAAGATGTATGATTCGTGGTATGATTTCCGAGCACAAAAGGCACGTCCAATCTCCGAACTCATTTCTGAATTTACGCAATTCGGTTGCTCCAAAATTGATTGTATACAGTATTGTGGAACCAATGACTGTTGTTTTACTGCAAGCGGTTGGAATATAATGACCGAGCTGGAACAGCAAAAAATCTTGAAAGATTTTCGTCTGGCATATATTGCAGAGATTCCTGTGAATTGGTGTGAAGCGTTGGGAACTGTTCTTGCTAATGAAGAAGTGGATGAATGGACTGAGAAAGGGTATTCTGTTGAGCGCCGCCCGATGCGTCAATGGATGATGCGCATTACTGCATATTGCGAGCGATTGCTCGAAGATGCGACAACTCTTGATTGGCCCGCCTCAACAGTGGAAATGCAAAAAAATTGGATTGGTCGTTCTGAAGGCGCTGAAGTTGATTTTGCAATTGCAAGCAGCTCTGAAAAAATCCGGATCTTTACGACACGTCCGGATACAATCTTTGGTGCGACATATATGGTCCTCGCACCGGAACATCCTCTCGTTGATTCAATCACGATTGCCGAAAAGAAAGATGAAGTTGCTGATTATCGAAAGAAAGCATCGCTCAAATCCGAACTTGACCGAGGAATGGACAAGAACAAAAGCGGTGTGTTCACCGGCGGATATGCGGTTAATCCTGCAAATGGAAAACAGATACCAATCTGGATTGCAGATTATGTTCTAATGGGATACGGTTTTGGCGCAATCATGGCAGTTCCTGCTCACGATGAACGTGATTGGGAATTCGCAAAAAAATTTTCACTGCCGATTATTGAAGTTGTACAATCTCCGTTCGATGTGAATGAAAAAGTGTTCGTTGCAAAAGATGAACAATGTGTGAATTCATCGAACAGTGAGATCAGCATCGATGGATTATCGTATGAGAAGGCCTTTGCAAAGATTGTCGGATGGTTTGAAGGAAAAGGAATCGGCAAGAAAAAGATCAATTTCAAATTGCGGGATTGGCTTTTTTCACGTCAGCGATACTGGGGTGAACCGATCCCGATCATCCATTGGGAAGATGGAACGATGAGTCCGTTGGACGTGAATGAACTTCCGCTCGTTCTTCCGAATCTCGAAAAATTCCAACCAAGCGGAACGACAGAATCTCCGTTGGCGCTAGCAACTGAATGGATGAATGTCGTCGATCCGAAAACCGGGAAAAAAGGAAGACGCGAAACGAACACGATGCCGCAATGGGGTGGAAGCTGCTGGTATTATCTCCGCTACATCGATCCGAAGAACGATTCGATCTTCTGTGATCTTGAAAAACAAAAATATTGGATGCCGGTTGACCTGTACGTCGGTGGTTCTGAACATGCCGTTCTTCATTTAATGTATGCGCGGTTCTGGCACAAAGTTCTGTTCGATCTTGGATACGTGACGACGTCGGAACCATTCATGAAACTTCGTCATCAGGGAATTATTCTGGGGGAAAATTCCAAGAAGATGTCGAAGTCGCTCGGCAATGTCGTGAATCCGGATGATGTTGTAAAAGAATACGGCGCCGATGCATTGCGGTTGTTCGAAATGTTCATGGGACCGTTGGAAGAGATGAAACCGTGGAGCACAAAAGGGGTTGAAGGTGTATTTCGTTTCTTGAATCGCGTCTGGAGATTGTACGTTAATGAAAACGGAACAGTGAATTCACTCTTAACAGAAAGTGAACCCTCCGCTGATTTCCTGCGCAGTTTCCATCAAACGGTAAAGAAAGTAACGGAAGATATTCCCGCATTACGGTTCAATACAGCAATTTCGCAAATGATGATCTTTATCAACGAAGCATATAAGCAAGAACGACTTCCCAAAAAATTGATGAGCGATTTTCTTGTTGTTCTTGCTCCGTTTGCACCACACGTCACTGAAGAACTTTGGAATTTGTTGGGGAATACAGAATCAATTTTCAAATCCTCGCAATGGATCAAGCACGATGAAAAATTAACGGTGACCAGTGAAGTTGAGATTGTAGTGCAGGTAAACGGAAAGATCCGGGCAAAGTTCAATATTCCAACTGATTCGAATGAGATTGAATTGAAGTCAATGGCTCATGCAGAACCAAATGTGAAACTGTACGTTGATGGGAAAAAGATCGTTAAAGAGATCGTTGTAAAGAATAAGTTAGTGAACATTGTCGTCCAATGATTTCAATTGTCATCATAACGAAGAATGAAGAAAAGAATATTGAACGCTGCTTAAAGAGTGTTCAATGGGCGAATGAGATCATTGTAATCGATGCTGATAGTACTGATCGAACAGTGAAGATAGCAAAATCATTAAATGCAAAAGTGATTGTTAAACAATGGGAAGGATTTGCAAAGCAAAAAGAATTTGCGATTCATCAAGCATCCAATGAGTGGGTTCTGTCACTTGATGCAGACGAAGAAGTAACTTGTGAACTGAAAGATGAAATCATTCGAACGATCGGACTTCCTCACGCTTTAAATGGATATGAAATTCCACGAAAAAGTTTTTTCCTTGACNNGGATGGTATCCGGGGCTTCAACTCCGTTTGTTTAGAAAATCTAAAACACGGATTAATCAACGCCCAGTCCATGAAGGATTTTTGATCGACGGATTGATCGGACGGTTGACTGCGGATCTTAATCACTATTCTTATCATTCACTGTATCAATACATTGAAAAGATGAATGATTATTCTTCGCTTGATGTGATGAATAAGATCGGAAATGGCAGGATCATCCGATGGTATAATTTTATTCTCAATCCGCTCTCGGTCTTTTTACGGATGTTTGTTTCGTTACACGGATATAGAGACGGGATGGTCGGATTTCTTCTGGCATTTTATTCAGCATTACATTCACTGTCGATCTATTCAAAATGCTGGGAGTATCAAACGGCACACCATCGTGGTTCAGACATACCGCCGATTACGGCGGAAACTATTGCTGCTTATAAACGACAGTCAGAGTAATTGAGAATCAGACAATGAAAATTTTCTTTCGCATATTGGCATACGTAAAACCCTATTGGCGGACGTTGGCACTTTCCATTGCGTGCACATTCATGTTCTCCATTTTTAGCGTCTCATCCATTTATCTGACGATTCCACTGCTGGAAACTCTCTTCGATCAGACACCGATGGAAATTGGTGCGACACAAACGCCCCCGAAATATCAGCTCGTGCCGAATGAATTCATCACCGGAAAACAATATGTCGAAAATTCTATCCGAAATTTTTTATTCGATGGAACAAAGTCGGAAGCGTTGTTCAAGATCTGCGGGTTGATCTTCGCTGTCTTCTTCTTTAAAAATATTTTTGATTACTGTCAATCGTATCTTATGGCGCTGGTTGAACAAAGCCTGATGCGCGATCTCAGAAATTCTCTGTACGAACATCTTCATAATTTGTCTCTCAGTTATTTCAGCAATGAGCGGACCGGAAATTTGATTTCCCGAGTCACGAATGATGTCAATGTTGTCAACGGAGGAGTTTCGGCTACATTTGTCACACTTGTCAAAGAACCGCTATTGATCATTTTCTTTTTGACGATGGCATTCATTCTTAGTTGGAAACTGACGTTGTTGGCATTCATTGTCTTTCCATTGATCCTCTTGATCATTTCCGGAATAGGACTTCGTCTTCATAAACAAAGCGGTCTTATGCAGGAGAAAATGGCCGACATCACTGTGGTTCTTCAGGAAACAATTTCCAACGTAAAAGTGGTTAAAGCATTTACGATGGAAGAATTCGAGAATAAAAAATTCAGAAGAGAGACCCAGAGTTATTTCAAAACCATCTTAAAAATGACCCGTATCAGAAATCTTTCATCGCCGTCAACGGAATTACTTTCCATCTTTGCGGGTGCTGTGATCATTTGGTACGGGGGACAGCAAGTATTGATCACCGGCGAAATGAAAGCTGCTGAATTTATCGGATTTTTAATGATGGTATTTCAGATCATGCCGCCGGTTAAAGATCTTGCCAGCGTCAATAACCGATTGCAGGAATTTTCTGCAGCAGGGAAAAGAATTTTCGAGATCCTTGATACGAAACCGGCAATTCGGAATGTAAATAGTCCAATAATTCTTTCTGCGATCGATAAAACAATTGAATTCGACCATGTTTCATTTGGTTACGCTGCTGAGAATGGCGAACAACGAATTGTTCTTGAAGATATCAATGTGAAAATTCGTAAAGGAGAATTGATAGCACTCGTTGGTCCGAGCGGAAGCGGTAAGACAACATTCGTCGACCTTATTCCCAGATTCTACGATCCGATCAATGGTTCGATCTTGATCGATGGCGTTGATATCAAACTATTTGATGTTAAATCATTGCGAGAAAAGATCGGCATTGTTACACAAGAGACAATTCTTTTCAATGATACCGTCCGCAATAATATTGCGTATGGTTTAGAAGACTGTCCGATTGAGACCATCAGAGAAGCTGCAAAATCTGCAAATGCACTTTCATTCATCGAAGAAATGCCGAATGGATTTGAATCAATTATTGGTGATCGAGGAGTAAAATTATCCGGCGGACAGCGTCAACGGCTTTCGATCGCGCGTGCATTGCTTAAAAATCCACCGATCATGATCTTTGATGAGGCGACTTCGGCACTGGATTCTGAGAGCGAAATCTTGGTACAGGAAGCAATGGAGCGGTTGATGCAGAACCGGACATCGTTTGTTATCGCTCACAGACTTTCAACAATTCGAAATGCAGACAGGATCATCGTTCTCGAACAATCAAGAATTGTTCAAGAAGGAAGGCATGTAGAATTGTTGAAACAAAAGAACGGATTGTATAAAAAACTACACGATATGCAGTTTGCCCAACAATGATCTCTTCAGACACGATAAAAATATTCCTTTACTGGTTTCTGATCCTTGAAGTTTGTTTGATTTCAATATCAATTGCAGCATCGTCGATATTGTTGTCATTGGTCATTCTTTCTATCATCATTCTCTTCTCCGTCGAAAAGAAATGGATACTTCCCCGAACTTCAATTGACATTGCATTTCTTGCGTATTGTGCAATCGAAGTTATTACTGCAATAAACTCCGATCAACAATTCGATGCATTCAAAAATTCCAAACGACTGTTGTTGATCTTAATCGTTTATGGTGTGATTATCTCCTTCGATACAAGAAAAAAAACAGTTCGGGCAATGCAATATCTTTCAGGAACTGTGGCATTTCTTTCATTGGTAGAGATATATTTTTATTTTGCCCATGGAGCGGAACGGTTATATCTTTTCCAACATTATATGACAACCGGAGGTATAAAGATGATTGTCTCCTTGTTGGCATTGCCTTTTATCGTAAGTACTGACAATGAAAAGAAAGAGCGGCTATTCTTTCTGACAATGTTGATCCCGACATTGACTGCTCTAGCACTGACAAACACACGAAGTGCCTGGCTTGGATTGACCTTCGGTATTATTGTAATGAGTGTA
>DMPG01000296.1:0-1996 GCA_003456055.1 Bacteroidota bacterium
TATAATTCACAACTTGGATTAATATATTGTCCGTAGCCGCCGCCAAAGACTAAAATCTTTCCTCCGGTTAGTATTGCACTTGCTTGATTACTATGTTCTTCATTAAGCGATTCAACAACTTGCCATTTATCCGTTTTGGGGTCATAAAGCTCACAATATTTATAATCTCCGCCAACCAATATAATCTTTCCGTTTGATAGCCTACTCAGTGAAATAATATGTTGATATTGTTTATTCGTATTGCTCGCATCAATCCATGAACTCGTTTTTATATTAAATATTGCACATCTGCCAAGTGTCGAACCAGACATTGCAAAAATATTTTCGGAATTAATTACAACATAAAATGCCGGAGTAAATGAAGGTGAAGTNNAATATGCCGGAGTGAATGAAGGTGAATTTTTAAACAAGTTTGTATTCCATAATTCACTTGATTCGTTGAATGTTGAATACGCATTTTGACCTATTGATACTATAGTACCATCAAATAGTTTAAGGAGACTGCCTGGCACGACTGACGAATCGACAAGGTGAAATAAATTCGAAATGGGATCATAAATTTCATGATTTTTGATCGGGTATGCATTTAGACTTGCATCATCAGTTAATCCCGAGATTCCTCCCATCATTAATATTTTCCCGTTAGACAAAGTNNTCGCCTAATTGATAGATCACCATCCTTAATTTTTGCTCCGGTTATAGGATTAATAATTTCAAATGAGTTTACAAATGTATTACCAGAATGACTATTTGTTCTGGCACCACCGGCAATAAAAACATTCCCATTTTTTAATACTGCAATTCCATGACTCATACGGTCATATTTTAATGACCCAAGCCATTCCCAATATTCAGAAGTTGAATTATATTTTGCCATATAGCTGGTTGAACTGTTACCCATTGGTCCAATATTTACTCCCCCGGCCATAAATATGCACTCCTGTACGGAGACTACTGGTTGGAAATAATATCCTATATTTATAAAGTCGGCTGTTTTTTTCCAGCGTTTACGTACCAACACATCTTGACCCATTATAGTATTTCCATCATATACGATGGAAATTTTTCCAGAAACAGCAGTCAATGGAACGGTAAAGGTGATTATCGAAGAATAAGCAGTGTCAATGCTAATTTCTAGTGCACCGAGAAATATTTTATAATTTCCTCTTGCCACGTCAAAATTTTTAACGATTACTACTGCTTTATCTAATAAATAGACTGGATTTGGCTGCAAGGAAATTATTTTTGGAATTGTATCCTTAACTATTGTAATGGTTGGGCCGGTCAGTGTATATTTTCCTGTCTTTACAATTATTTTCCCGGTAAATAATGTGTCTGGCATTTTGGCTAATAATTCTACAGTCGACCCACTAACTATCAATAACCTCAAAGAATCAATAAATACAACGTTATTAGTTAAGAGAGTATCGAAATATTGTCCGGTAATAGAAAGCGTATCTCCTTCACTTATTATCTGAGGAGTAACATTCAGAATGATTGGAATGGATTCTTTTTCTTCAGGATTTATATTTAGCAACGAGGGTTCTTTTTTGCAGCTATTCAACAAAACAATTATAACAATAATGAAGTAAATTCTAATAAAAATAAATGCTTTCATATATTTTTGTATTAAGAAATTTACAATGTCGCAGGCGGAGAGTTTTACCTAGGTTTCAATCTATCTAAAACAAGCCAACATTACAAAGGACCGTATAAACCAAAAATTATTTCAGCAGAACCATTTTTTTTGTCTCAACAAAGTTATCGGTTTGTAATCGGTAAAAGTATATTCCGCTTGCAAGACCTGCACCGTTGAATGGCACAGTATAACTTCCGAACGACTGTGGTCCATTGATGAGTGTTGCTATTTCTTTTCCAAGCACATTGTATACTTTCAGAGTAACTACGCCGGCGCGCGGTAAATGATATCTGATATTTGTTGCGGGATTGAACGGATTTGGAAAGTTCTGATCTAATGCAAAAATTGTCGGAACAC
>DMPG01000296.1:2008-2647 GCA_003456055.1 Bacteroidota bacterium
TTGCTTTGTAAGGACTGCTCCGTGAAATATTTGTTGCATCAATCGCTCGAACATAGAACTTTGGTGATGAAGCCGATTTTGGAATTACCGCAATATATTTTCCGGAATTTGTAGCAGGGTCGACAAGTTCTGCCAATGTCATTTGAATTGACGAGAATGTTGAACCGCTGTCATTTGAGTAGAATAACCTGACGGAATCTTTTTGCACCACAGATTTTGAAATGACGTACATTCCAATGGAATAGTTGCTGTCGTTGGTCAAAGAAATTTCAGGATCGGTACTGATCACCATTCCGGGTTGAAGAATTGCAGAATATGCATTTACAATTCCCCAACCGGTTTCGTTATTTGGTTTTGAATTGCTTGCGGTTGTCCGCAACGCATCGCGCACCTGCACCGGTGTCAACTCAGGATGTGCAGAAAGGATCATTGCAGCAACTCCGGCAACAGAAGGTGTAGCTGCGGATGTTCCGTTGAATCCGGAGGTGTAATTGCTTTTTGTTGTACTAGGACCGGCAGCATAGACCGATACACCCTGGGCGGAAACATCGGGCTTTGTTCTTCCATCGCTGGTGGGACCGACAGAACTGAACGACGCAACCATTCCATCCACACTCACTGCTCCCACCGAAATAATAC
>DMPG01000296.1:2695-2867 GCA_003456055.1 Bacteroidota bacterium
CATTGCAATCACCGCACCTTTGGTGATCGTTGTCGTCGCTCCGTTCATATCGGCATACACGTAGCTTTTTTGACCTGGATCGAAATCACTGTATCCGAGAGAACTGCTCACGATATCAACACCTTGTGTTTCCATCCATTCGACTGCCGCGATCCAATTGTCTTCTTCAACA
>DMPG01000239.1:0-12021 GCA_003456055.1 Bacteroidota bacterium
TTCGCTGATCATTCGGGAGAGAGTGCCGATGCTTCAAAAGGAACATCAAATTCCATTCATCGAAAAATCTTTGGATTATATGATGTCTGAAGTTTTAAAAAAATAATAAGACAAAAAATTTTTTACATTTATACTAAACAATGTTCATTATTAAAACACTGTTAAATTAATTAGAGCAAAAAAATGAAAAGTGAAACTCATGTAATCTTTGGAACTGGTCNNGAGGATATACCGTGCGAATGGTAAACCGAACAGGCAAAGCGGAGGTTCCCCAAGAAGTAGAAGTAGTTCAGGCAGATGTCTTGAATGGAATCAATGTAACAGAATCTGTTTCCGGTGCCTCCGTAATTTATCAATGTGTCAATCCACCGTACGATAAATGGCCCGAACAATTTCCGACGATGCAAACAAATATTTTAAATGCGGCCGCATCAGTGAAAGCAAAATTGGTTATTGGCGAGAATGTGTATATGTACGGCGATACGAATGGAAAAATAATTACTGAGGATCTTCCGTATGCTGCATCAACGCGCAAAGGAAAAGTCCGCGCACAAATGGCGCTCGATGCTTTGCAGTCACACCGCGATGGAAAAGTAAGAGTCACGATCGGCCGCGGTTCGGATTTTTTTGGTCCCTATGTTTTTGGCTCTGCAATGGGAGATCGTCAATTCGGTTTTGCTTTGAAGGGTAAAAAAGTTTCGTTGACAGGAAACATCGATCTTCCGCACTCCTTCACATATATCAATGATTTTGGTAAAGCATTAGTAACGCTTGCTGAAAATGAACGAAGCTTCGGTGAAGCGTGGCATGTTCCGAACGCTGGGCCGTTCACGCAGCGGGAGTTTATTATAAAAGTTTTTAATGAATTAGAAAAAGAACCTTCCTACAGCAGTATGGGAAAACTAATGATGCAGATTGGCGGTTTGTTCATCATGGAAGCACGAGAATCGGTGGAAATGATGTATGAGTTTGAAAAACCGTTCATAGTGGATTCGACAAAATTTGAAAAATCATTTGGATGGAAAGCAACCGGAATAACCGAAGCAATCCGCGAAACGGTTCTCTGGTACAGACAGTACGACAAAAACAACCAAGACTGAATAAATGATGTTTTGATCCGGATTACGTCGGTCAATGTAAAGGAATTGTTATTATTCGTTGGTTGATGCAACCGCTGCAGGCGTTTTCCGTAATGAAGACCGGCGTTGCGTCTCGACAAAACTATCACCAATAAAAGAACATTATGAAGAAATTTATTTTCGCACTCACTTGTATTTATTCCATGCTCGATGCACAGGAAAAACCGTTCGGATCAATTGCCGGACAGCTTATTGATGGAACAACAAATCAACCGCTGGTTGGTGCAAATGTTGTCGTCATTGAACAATCAACAATCGGTGCGATTACAGACAATGATGGAAATTTCACGATCAAAAACATCGCGGTGGGAGAATACAGCGTTCGCGCAACAATGGTAGGATATAAAAATACGATTCTCACAAATATCGTCGTTTCAACAGGGCGAAGTTCAAAAATAAAGATGAGGATGAATGAAGAAGCAGTTGAAGTGGGAGGGGTTGAAGTACGAGCGGATTACTTCAGCAGTGAGGGAAGCATCAGTACCATTTCAACGATCGGATTGAATGCCGCTGAAGTGAAGCGATCTCCCGGTTCTGCGCTGGATATGCAGCGCATCGTACAGAATCTTCCGAGTGTGGCGAACAGCAATGATCAATCCAACGAACTGATCGTCCGCGGCGGCTCGCCTGATGAGAACCTTACCATTATGGATCATATCGAAATCCCGACGACGAATCATTTCCCCAATCAATTCAACTCCGGTGGTCCGATCAATATGGTGAATGTCGATCTGATCGAAGATATTCGTTTTTCCACAGGGGGATTTCCGGCAAATTTTGGAGATAAACTCTCGTCAGTGATGGATATTTCGCTGCGCGAAGGAGATAAGGAACGTTCCATTGCCGGAGAAGCGGCCGCACATTTTGCAGGAACGGGAGCCGTGTTTGAAGGAGGATTTGCAGATCAAAAAGGGACGTGGATATTTTCGGCGCGGCAAAGTTTTTTAGAAACGCTGGATAAGATCGTCGGTATCTCCTCACTTGGTATCACTGCGATCCCAAAATATTACGATCTGCAGGGAAAAGTGACCTACGAATTCTCTCCGTCACAAAAATTGATCATCAGCGGGATCTATGGCAACGACATTATTTTGATCAACGGCGAGCCGGATGAGGAGAACGACCAGAAAAAATTTGTGAAAGATTCTACCGGAGTTGAGAATGTCGATGTGAAGACATCTCAGTTTGCCGTTGGAGCAACGTTGCGCTCCTTATTTGGAGCAGATGGATATTCGTTGTTCACCGTGTATATGCTTGGCAATCGGTATGATGTGAATGTTTCGGAAGATTTTATGTATCGGGAGTACGATGCGAATGGAGCGGTAACAAAATTCCAGAAATTATTATCAAATTCAACGTATGTCAACGATGCAACGGAACGAATGCTCTGCGCAAAATACGATCTGTTATTCCATCTCTTCGATGATCACGAACTATCGGTCGGCGGACAAGCGGTGACAACAGAAAAATTTGTGAATAATGTCTATTTCAATTCCGATACACTGCGGTTCGATCTGAACCGCGACGGTGATTTTACCGATCCATACCCGTTGGATATTGATACATCGACATTTGCCAACGGAAGAATTAGAAATGCTCTTGGATTTGGCGATGAGTATAAGTTCGGAGGATATGTCAGCGATAAATTTTTGATCACCGATAAACTTTCTGCCACGATTGGTCTGCGGTATGATTACTTCACATATTCCCAAAAAGGGAATTGGAGTCCGAGAGCCAGCATGTCGTACGAGTTGATTCCGCTGACGACAAAATTGAACTTTGCGTACGGTGAGTATTATCAGACCCTTTCGCTGCCGCAATATGGAGACAATATCGGCGGGTCAACAAATCGCAGTTTGGATAACTCGCATGCAAGACATTTTGTTGTCGGAATAGAACACATTCTGGATGAAGGATTAAAAGCGACACTGGAGGCATACCGTAAATCGTACGATCATATTGCAGTGAACGAACAGTTCATACGATCTGCAGACAAAACATTTCGCTCGGACAAACGATTGAGCAACGGTGAAAGAGTTTCGCAGGGGATTGAGCTGTTCATTCAACAGAAACAGGTAGAAGGATTCTACGGGACGTTCTCACTTTCATATTCCAGCACCGTAACAAAAGATCCGCGGGAGAATATTTCCGGACTGCCGCCGATCAATGTCGGAGAGTATTCTTCTGATTATGATTTTCCATTTTTGTTGACCATCGTAGCCGGAAAAACCGTGAAAGATGTCCGTGCGACATTGAATGAATCGCCCTTCTTTGTCAAATATCCCAGTTACATTCTACCGTTATCGGATGATATGGAGTTCAGTTTTCGTTTTCGCTATTCCAGCGGACGACCGTTTACGCCAAGAGTATTTACACCGTATATTCAGCGCAGGGAAGGGACTATCACTTGGTCAAAAGGAGTGTGGGAAGATGGAGCGCAGATCAACTCAGCTCGTTATCCGGATTACCATCGTCTTGATCTGCAATGGATCAATCGATGGCATAATGAAGGGTACAATATCGTGATGATCGTTGCACTGCAAAATGTGTACAATCGTGCGAATGTTGCAGGATATCAATATGTTTCCGACGGAACGAGAAATACGATCTACCAATTCTCATTCTTTCCAGTGGTTGGAGCGAGTGTAGAATTTTAGAAATAAAAAACCCGAAAGAGATTTTCTTTCGGGTTTTTAACACAATCGTTAGCCCTTATTTTATTGCTGCATCTTCTTTTAAGATAAATTTTGTGAATGTAAAAACGATGTACGCAACGATAACAAAATCGATTGTAGCGCCTAGCCAATGGCCAAGTGCAAATTTCAACGGTCCCAATTCCAGCACCCACGTTTGCCAGGCGCCTTGCGGAATAAAAATTCCGATGAACGGCATGATCAGATCTGATACGGTCGCCGTAACAAATGCGTTTACTTTTCCTCCGATCACAACAGCGATAGCAAGTCCGATGACGCCGTATTTTTGGAGGAATGCCATAAATTCTTTAAGCATATAGTTTTTCCTTTTCGTTTATAACAATGTGTATGTAAGTCCCATTGCGAGAGATTGTTTCACCTGTGTTCGCGCAGTAATATTTGCGTCGTTGATGAACTGAACGTTCAAATTCACCGAGATATAAGTGCTCACTTTTGCAACGATCGTATTGTTGCTTCGTACGATGACACGGTCTATCTTATTGAACGCAGAGAACATTTCTAATTTTGTGGTGAAAAGAATATTTTCCTCAAACTGCCATTCGGCATCAGTCACCGATTCTAAACCGCCTTCAACTTTGGATGTTTCAATGGTCGGAGTTGTTTTTGTATCGTCAGCATATCCCTGTGCCGCAGAAAAAACTTCACGGACAGCAGCACCAAGACGGGTCTTTACCTGAGCAATTGGCTGGTAACCGATACCAACAGCCTGTGTCAGATACATCGGATCGAATCCGCCGGATGTTTTTGCTTTGGTTCCCGCAACATCATCATATTTGAATCCATCGGCAAATTGTGATTTGAATGTTGCTGATGCGTATGGATTGACATGCGTTCCCATTTTATACGTGAGCACGCTTTCAAATTCTAGTTTATCATCGGTCTTGCGTAATCCTTTTGATCCGAGTCTTGTTTGACCGTATGCGATCTTGTAGGTGTTACTCCAATTCGTCATCTCAACATCCCGTACGGATTTTCCGTCGATCGTTATTGTGTAGGCAAGCGCATTTTCGCCTCCTTGCGCCCAATCAGTGTAGGACATTTGTGTCAGAAGCAATCCTGAAACGAGAGAATGCTTCCACTCTGATGGTTGATTGGTCGAATCTGATTGTGCGATTCCAAAAGAACAAATTGTCAATAGAATTAACAGAAGATTTTTCATAGCTCTCCGCAGAAGTGAATAAATTATTTAAATGGGTTACAGTAAACAGGAAGAATATACTTTTTCATTTCTATTAAAACATTAAAAAAATTCATAACGGGGATTATTTTTAAAAACAAGAAACCCTCGTTAAAGACGAGGGTTCGTGTAACCGTAAGAACGTTGTTACACTTTCGATACGTTCGCTGCCTGAAGTCCTTTTGGTCCCTTTTCAACTTCAAATTGAACCTTATCGCCTTGATTCAGCGTTTTGTAACCGTCTCCAACAACAGTTTTATAATGAACGAAGACATCTTCACCGTTTTCACGGGAGATGAAACCGTACCCCTTAGCGTTGTTGAACCATTTCACGGTTCCTGTTTCCATAGGGTGCTCCTATTAGTTGTTACGAAAAACCCCACTGAGACGCTAGTGAGGAACACCGGCATTGGTGCCACTTTATTGCATTCCGATTAGTAAAATCGAAATTTTGTGTTTGCCGATCCTCTGCTGTTCAGTTGAATTTATTCTGACCATCAGGAGCGCATAACAACCCCGCAGTTTGAATACGAGGGCATTTCAAGTGCATCAACGGTGTTACTGTTAATTGCAAAGCAAAAATAGAGTGTTTAGAATTTAGACGCAAGTGATATTTTTGTTGTGTGACGGCGGTGGAGTTGATCCCGCCGTCACAACAATTTCCACATTACACAGCATCATCACCGGTCTCTTCAGTACGGACACGGATCACCTCTTCAATCGATGAAACAAAGATTTTTCCGTCGCCGACCTCGCCGGTTTTTGCATGCTTCAATATTATATCAACTGCTTTGTCCAGATTACTGTCTGCGCAGATAATATCGATCTTTGTTTTCGGCAAAAAGTTGATCGTATATTCTGAGCCGCGATAGATCTCGCTGTGTCCCATTTGTCTTCCATATCCTTTTACTTCGGTTACAGTCAATCCTCTGAAACCGGCTTCCTGTAGTGCTTCACGCACCTCATCCAGTTTATGGGGACGAATGATTGCTTCAATTTTTTTCATAGAAAGTTCCTTAACAATTGTGATAATTTTTCAGTTCATTTGTTCACTCATCATACTAATGAACCATTGAGTAAAAATCAATGATGGAATTAATGATTTATTTTTTGAAATCGGGATATGCTTCCATTCCATGCTCGCCGATATCCAATCCCTCATACTCTTCTTTTTCGGAAACACGGATTCCCATCGTTATTTTTATCAGGTACCAAACAATGTATGATACAACAAATGTGAATGTTCCAACAGCTGCAATACCAGTCAATTGAGAAACTAATAATGTAGTTCCGCCACCGAAAAACAATCCGTTTCCGGTTGTGTTTGGAATAAATTGATCCTGTGCGAATAAACCGACGCAAATCGTACCAAAAACACCATTGGCAAGGTGAACAGCAAGTGCCCCGACAGGATCATCTATTTTTAATTTGTCAAATCCAATCACTGCAAACACGACAATGATTCCGGCAATTGCGCCGATGATCAGTGAGCTTTCTACACTGATATATGCACATGATGCAGTCACTGCTACAAGTCCGGCAAGAAGTCCGTTGATCGTCATACTCAGATCTGGTTTACCAAGAACAACCCATGCAACGATTGTTGATGTTAGAATTCCAGCAATACCGGCACTGTTTGTTGTAATGATGATCCTTGAAATCGCTTCCGGATCAGCCGCCATTGTGCTTCCAGGATTAAAACCGAACCAACCCAGCCAAAGAACCAATGCTCCGGTTACCGCGGAAGTCATGTTATGTCCCGGAATTGGATTGACCTTTCCATCTTTGAATTTTCCAATACGCGGTCCAAGAACAAGAACACCGGCTAATGCGGCCCAGCCGCCAACGGAATGGACAACAGTCGATCCTGCAAAATCCCAGAATCCCATGCTTGCCAGCCACCCGCCCCCCCAGATCCAATGTCCAGTGACCGGGTACATGACAGCAACAAGGACGAAAGAGAATACAATGAATGAAATATATTTAATTCGTTCTGCAACTGCACCGGATACAATGGTAGCCGCAGTTCCTGCAAACACCAATTGAAAAAAGAACTTAGCAAGAAGCGGTACAGTTGCCCAGCTCATTGCTGAATACACCCCGCTGTAGGCATCACCGGTTGCAGGGCTATTATCCGCACCATGGATACCGAATAATCCTTCCAGACCGATTAATCCTGTACCATTTCCGAACATCAAACCCCATCCAATTGCCCAGAATGCGAGTGAAGAAATTGCAAAGACGATAAAATTCTTTGAAAGGATGTTCACGGTGTTTTTTGAACGAGCGAATCCTGATTCAACCAATGCGAATCCCAGGTTCATGAAGAACACAAGCATTCCGGTGATGAGGACCCAAAGGGTATCGACGATTACTTTTGTTTCCATATACACAAACTCCTTATGTTAAAAGAAATACTGTTGAACGGTTGAAAAAAGATTATAAACTGATTCCAAAGATCAAAAACGCAGTCTCGGCATATGGATTCATGATATACTGTGCATTGAACGGAATCGAAAATGTTTCGGTGAGTTTGATGGTTTTTGATCCGGTAAATCCAACATTGATAAGTCCTGCTTTGGTTGTTCCGTAGATGCTTTTTGTAGGCGTCATTGCAACAGTTAATCCCAAATCAGACAAGATTGGATACGATGCTAGTATATAGATTGAATTATTAGCATCGTTTAATACGTTAACATATCCTGTTACAGAAATTGGAAATGATTCGCCCCCTGTGTATCCTGCACCAACTTCTAACACATGTGCTCCCCCTTTATTGCCATAGTTGAAAAATGTAAGCGTAGGCGGTGCTGCAGGAATATAATAGTCGGTAAAATAGAGCGTTACTGGTCCGACAGCATACGATGCCCAAATATCAGCTTCAGAATATCCGCCGGTTAGTGCGTAAGAACCCCAAACACCAACGGATAAATCACCGATCGCATATGTTAGGGCAGGCTGTACACTAGTTGAATTCCCATAATCTGTTCCGCGCCAAATATACCGGCTATAAATATCGGTTCCGACTTTTGATTGTCCAATCATCGTTGCCGAAATGATTACCGTAAGAAGAGCCAGCAGTAAAACCTGTTTTGTATATGACCGTACCATGAATACCTCCTTGAATGATATAATAGATATAGTGAATAAGAGTTCGTTCGAACTAGCGATCGTCCGACCATTCTCTGTAAAGAAGCGTCGAGCGGAGCATTAACCGCAGCGGAGGTGGTGCTGCCAATAATTCGCAAGTGAATGCGTAATTACCATATACTATTAATAATTAAGTTAATTATTATATATACCTTAATTATTAAGTTTTATTACATATAAAGATAATAAAATAAGATTACGTGTCAAGTCATTTTTTAAAATATTTCCTTGCAAAAATCAAATATTGCTTTTTGTTAATGGATGCGCTACATTTTCTCAAATCAATCTATTACCACAAAGGAGTAAAACGCATGTTGTTACATCACCGATTCATCGATACCGCAAAGAAATACGGCGACAAAATGTATATCATCGACCGTACGACAAGCAGACGTATCACCTATTCCCGTGCGCTCATCGCTTCATTGATCCTTTCTGAAAAACTTCAGAGATATGATAAGGGATTTATCGGCATTATGGTGCCGACCTCGGCAGGATGCATTTTAGCATCGCTTGCTTCGTTGATGAGCGGCCGCGTTCCGGTGATGATCAATTATTCCACGATGGCGGCACAGAACTGTGAATTCGCACAAAAAAAACTTGCGTTCAAAACTATTATTACTTCCAAAGCACTTCTTGAAAAGATCCAATGTCCCGTTGTTCCGGGAATGGTTTTCCTTGAAGATATTATGGAAAGCATTTCTACGTTGGACAAACTTGGTGCAGCAGTTCGTTCGAAACTCCCGGCTTCGATGATTAAAAAAACTGTTGCTCAGGGAAATGATGATGACAATCTTGTCATATTATTTACCAGCGGAAGTGAAAAAGAACCGAAAGCGGTTCAACTTTCCCATAAAAATATTACGGCAAACTTACACAGCTTGGAACAAGTATTGCACGTAAGTGATAAAGATATTATGCTCGGTAATCTTCCGATGTTTCACTCGTTCGGGCAAACAGCACATTTGTGGCTGCCGATATATTGCGGGATGACGGTTGTAACATATGCAAATCCGTTGGACTTCAAAGGTGTGAATGAAGCAGTTCGAGAAGAGAAAGTAACGATCTTCGCCGGAACACCAAGTTTCTTCTGGGGATATGTAGAAAAATCAAATCCCGGTGATTACGAGACATGCAGAATTATTCTTGCCGGAGCGGATAAATGTCCGGATGCGCTGCGAAAAGTATTCATGGAGAAACATAAGAAGGTCATTCTCGAAGCGTATGGCTGCACGGAAACATCACCCGGACTGGCATTGAACACTCCTTCGCATAATCGACCGGGAAGTGTGGGCCGTATGCTGCCTGGCGTGACGGTGCGTATTGAGAATCATGAAACAGGGCATGAATGCAAACCGCGTGAGACCGGAAAAGTGCTTGTGAAAGGCGATAATATCATGAAAGGGTACTTTGATGATTTTGAGAACACATCGTTAGCATTCCGTAACGGATATTACGATACGGGTGATATGGGATGGATGGATGAGGATGGTTATTTATGGCATGTCGGCCGATTGAAACGATTCTTAAAAATCGGCGGGGAAATGATATCCCTTATTAAAGTTGAGGACGTTCTTGAAAAACTTCTTCCCGAAGATACAAAGTGCTGTGTTGTAGAGATTCCCGATCAACGAAAAGGGGCGAAAATTGTTGCAGCCGTAACACGCCAGATCGATGAAAAGGAAATTCTGAAAAAAATGAGCGAACATCTGCCAAATATAGCGCTGCCGAAACAATTCGTTGTTTTACCGGAACTGCCGCAAATGGGAACCGGAAAAATCGATTTCCGAACAACAACAAATTTGATTCGAGATATTGTCCAAAAATAATAATGACATTTTTATCTGTTATTGCAAACGCCAAGAAATTTTCTTGGCGTTTTTATTTTACCGTAACGAAGTAATTCTTATCTTTACCGAACACTTTAAAAGGACACAAGCATGAAAAAATACTTTCTTCTATGGTTCATCCCGTTATTTCTTCTTGCCGAAGAGGGAATGTACCCGCTTTCCGAAATTCACAAATTGAATTTAAAATCAAAAGGTTTCAAGATAACCGCAAAAAATATTTATAATCCCAGCGGTATCAGTCTGGTGGATGCAAGCGTGAATGTCGGCGGATGCAGCGCTTCATTTATCTCCGAAGAAGGATTGATCATCACCAATCATCATTGTGTATTTGGAACGGTGCAGCAGGCAAGCACTGTGCAGAATGATTATGTCCGTAACGGATTTATCGCACGGGGAAGAGAACAAGAGATCCCGGCAAAAGGATTGACCGCGCGGATCATTGATTCATATCGCGATGTCTCGAAAGAAGTGCTTGCAGGAATTTCCGATACGACCGATCCGGTAGAGCGGATAAAGGTCATCGAGAATAATTCTAAAAAACTTATTTCCGAAGCGGAAAAAAAACAATCGGGCGTAACAGCATCGGTTGCAGAAATGTTCGCTGGAAAATCGTATGTGCTGTTTGTCCATAAGATCATCAAAGATATCCGGCTTGTCTATGTTCCGCCGCGCTCTGTTGGTGAATTTGGGGGAGAGAATGAAAACTGGATCTGGCCCCGGCATACGGGAGATTTTTCATTCATCCGCGCATATGTTTCTCCGAACGGATCTCCGGCTGAATATTCTACCGCTAATGTTCCGTTCAAACCGAAGAATCATTTCAAAGTGAATCCCAACGGGGTTGAAGAGAACGATCTTGTCTTCATTCTTGGATATCCCGGAAGAACATTTCGTCACCAAACATCCTACTATCTTGAATATGAACGGGATATTCGTCTCCCGTTTACTCAAAAACGGAACGCTTGGATGATGGCAAAAATGGAGGCAGCAGGAAAGAACGATCCCGAGATTGCATTGGCATTGACCGCGCGGATAAAATCGCTGGCGAATGTTGAGAAAAATTTTCGCGGGAAGTTGAAGGGGATGAATAATTTTCCAATTATACAAAATAAACAACAAGAAGAAGAAGAATTGCAGCAATACATTAACACTGACCCTTCACGAAAAAAAGAATATGGCGATATGCTTGCAGGAATAAAAGCTGTGTATGATGAGATTCGCACCGATGCTCAGCGTGCGAACATTCTTTCTAATATCATCGGCAGTTCAACGCTTCTCAGCATTGGTAACTCGTTAATGAAACTTGCCGAAGAACGGCAAAAACCGGATTCAGTTCGACAATCGGCATATATGGACAAGAATCTTTCAGCGTTGCGTCAGAACATTTTTTCGTCGTTACGAAGTTTCAATCGATCAATCGATCAATTATTCCTGCAGGAAATATTGAACGATGCGTCGGCGCTTCCCACCGATCAAAGAATTGAATCCGCCGCATCACTAAAGAATATTCATCAGTTTATCGATAGTGTGTTTTCCATTACGCATCTTGCTGATACAACATTCATTGCAAAAGCGTTTGGTATGTCTCCGGAACAGTTGAAACAATTGAACGATCCGCTGATCGAATTTGCGCGGACACTGTCGCCTGAAATAGAATTTCAAAACACGATCAACCGGAAACGGAACGGGGAATTGAACCGCCTTTCCGGAAAATTGGTGACCGTGAAAGCAGCATGGAAAAAATCGGATTTTATTCCCGATGCAAATTCAACAATGCGGATGACCTTCGGAAGGATCCGCGGTTACTCTCCTTCGGATGCAACATATTATTCTCCGATCACCACATTGAAGGGAGTGCTCGAAAAATCTTCGGACGATCCGGACTATGATACACCGAAAAAAATACGCGAGCTGGCGAAGAAAAAAGATCACGGACGATATCTGAACAAAAAATTGAACGATGTTCCGGTCAACATCCTCTATGATATGGA
>DMPG01000239.1:12029-12605 GCA_003456055.1 Bacteroidota bacterium
GTGAATTTTGACCGCGCGTTTGAAGCGACGATCAACGATTACGCATGGAATGACAGCTATAGCAGATCGATCGCAGTGGACATACGCTATGTGCTGTGGAATGTTGAAAAAGTGGGCGAAGCAGATTTTCTGTTGAAGGAAATTGGAATACAATAAAAGAACAAGCGCACCATCTTAACACGTATCTTAAAAAACACAAAACGTCCGATTTTTAAGGACGTTTTGTGTTTTAAATATCTCAAGAAACATATCTGTCTCAATACGTTGAAATTCAAGCACGTATTAAGTATATTGTTGATATTAAAGTAAAATCGCAATTTAATCGTTAATTATGCCGCCACCTGTAGATAAAGAATCCCAGAAAAAAATGATCGGCGAGCTGCTCAAGTCAGCGGATCGGTACATTAAATCCGCCCAATGGACGAAAGCACTTGAAGAGGTCGACAAGGCGCTTGCCATTGAACAGAACAATATGTATTCAATGGCATACAAAGACCGTATCGTTATTTCGCTGAATGAAGAAAAGAAAAAAGCTGAGGGTGAAAAAGTAAAAAAACTTTCAGAAGATCTCAATAC
>DMPG01000355.1:0-2037 GCA_003456055.1 Bacteroidota bacterium
ACAGGCGGCAGGAATGATAGGTTTTTTATTCGACTATTTTAGCAGCAACAGTTTTTTTGTTGCAGTAAAATTCCCTGCGCGCAATGTATAAAAATAGATTCCGCTTGAAAGTCTATTGGCATTCCATTGAACAGAATATGTTCCCGCGTCCTGCTGTTCACGTACCAGGGTTGCGATCTCTTTTCCCAGCACATTAAAAACTGAAACGATGACGAAATTTTGTTCCGGTATCTGATACCTGATCATCGTTGTTGGATTAAACGGATTGGGATAATTGTTGTAGAGAACATATTCCTCCGGAAGTTCTAAACTCGATCCGTTCACTTTGGTATAGACATCGTTCAGTGCGTTCGGTGTGCCGTAGAGTTTCGATGCTTTCCAGTGCGCCGGAAGTGCGTTATCCTTTTGCGGATCGATCAATGATAATGTTGCTCCGGTTCCGTTCGGTGCAGTGATCCATGGAGCGGCCGACATGAAGGTGACTTCGTCGATGATCGTCTTTGCAGGATTCGTCAATTGAACATGGTCGCCGCTGCTGCAAAATCCAAAACTCAAGTTGCCGACCACATTCTTTACCTCAGGGCGAAGCGAACGGAATTTTGTACTATCGCGAACCACCACAAGATATTCTCTTCCCTTAAGCACTGATCCGGGAGAGAAGGTGAATGTGTTGACACTATCTTGACCAAGAGTCCAACCGTTTAAATTGACAGAATCTGCTGATGGATTATACAATTCAACCCAATCGTCCGTATCGAAGATCGCTGCCGATTTATAATTGATCTCATTGATCACCGGAGAAGTGACCGACAATACCGCCGGTTCAAAGATCGCCGTCAAGGTTGAATTGGTCGAAATGACGATCGACGTTTCGGGATTGGTCGATGTCGTGACACCTTGCCATTTCACAAAACGATAACCCGGCATCGGCTGTGCTTTGATCTTTATCGGTATATTTCTAAAAAAGATATGTGTTACACCATTCTTCTTGACTTCAATTGAGTGGGTGAATAATTTTCCCTGCGCCGGATCGTTCCTGCTGATATAGAGCGAATTGTTTCCTGCAATGGAAAACTTTGTTCGAAAATGTTTCATTGATGTATCGGGGCGCATCGTTGCAAAATCTTTCATGATCTGGACATTTCCAATAAAATTTTTTGCATCCAGGGATATTGACTGCGGCCAGCGTGTCTTGTGCCGCGGAATTTCACTTGCTATTCCCTTCGCCAGACTGTCAATAATGGCAACAACGCGGTTCTTCTCGTAGGTTGTATTAAGACGAACGGCGTACCGTTGGATGAATTCGTTCTTGAACTCTGTATTTGCCAGTAATTTTCTCAACATCAATGTTGCCCATGGCGGATTGGGCCATTCCGGTCCGTTGGTTGCCGTGGCTTGTGCAAGCGTGTTGGTATAGTATTGTCCCTGCGCATTTCCTCCGAATGTAAAATCGAGATCGTAGATCATCCAGCGCCATCGTGCTCCCGGTTTTCGCTCGCGCCATAGTTTCATGTTCGATCCGGGCCAGTCGCCGTTTGCAGAATATATCTGAGCGATCTGATAGTCGATATATTCATCCATTGCAACGATCGATTTGATGTAATCATAATTGCTCTGAATTGAAAGATCGTGAGTTGTGATAAAATCGATCATACTATTATAGGCGGCAACATCACCCATGTTTGCCTGGACATCTTTGCTGATCTCAATCAAGTCGATGCTGTCTCCATTGATATTGTAATGCGATTCAACATAGTGCTCATTCAGTTTTTCCCCGACGTTATGGATTCCCCAATATTGCCCGTTGATAAAAAGAATGGATGGGCGATAATCCTGATAATCAATGTTCATTTCCTTCTCGATCAGAGTTTGTACCATGGCATCACGAAACATGGTTCTCCACCAATCCTGACCGGAACTGCGAAGGGTAAAATTATTGTACTCGGTGATCAATTGATCCGGAAACAACCGGTACCTCAGTTTATCAAAACCGTAATTCCCGCGAAAATAAAACGCCAATGATTTTTGAGCGTACAA
>DMPG01000355.1:2090-6085 GCA_003456055.1 Bacteroidota bacterium
TTCCAATTTCTTGGACCCGTACTGCAATTATCAATAACTCCATTTGTTCCTGCAACATAAATGCCGGAAGTATCGCTGAAGAAATTTTCCGGATCGGTAGTAAGCGAAAATATCGGAAGATCTGTTTGTTCGTTAATGAAATATGTTGAAGTAAGAACCGCGCTTGACAATGTTCCGGTTTTGAATGCCTTTACGCGCAACACTCTGGTGGAATCGATAGCTAGCGCGGAAGAATACGGTTGACTTTTTTCGGTTGGTGTGTGACCATCAAGAGTATATCGAAGTGTTGTTCCGACGGTTTGATGGGAAAGGGTTACGCTGATCGGGCCGGGATAGAATCCTGCTGAATGAGAAACAACCGGCAACAAAAGTTTGTCAGCAATGCTCGATTCAAGATTTGCTGTTCCTGGTGATGCCGGCGAAAATTTATACCACGCTGAAGCACCGTTCGGAAATCTACCGGCTGAAACATCATTCTGCTGCACTCCGAATGTAATTGTATCAACCACCACACCGGATGGATCGAATAATCCTATGCTTTCACCGGATGCGCTTAATTTGAAATTCGCATGAATACCAATGGCTTTGTCGTCTGTCCAAATAAGAATAAATGCATTCGGCTGTATGATAATATCGGTCGTAAAAATATATTTTTTCGGCTGCGAAAGAAGATCGGTAATGGAATATCCTTTGAGATTCACCTGCGTATTTCCTGCATTATACAATTCGACCCAATCACCATATTCTTTGTAATCGGGATCGGCGATCGCAGCCGTGTTTGAAGCCATGAATTCATTGATGAATAAACTTTGCGCTGATAATGACTGCACTACGATGAATACAAAAAGTTGGAAAATAAAGATGGATCGTTTTGTGAAGAGATACATAACTATTCAATTCTAAGAAAAGATTGATGGTGCTGATGGTACAAGGTAACAAGAAAGAGACAAAAATGTTAGCGGTACCATCGGCTAAACTCGGTGATCATTCACTCCTTGTCTTTTGCGTAATGATTTGGTAGAATAATCTATCATGAACATCATTCTACGACCTATCGAACAGGCTGATAATCTGGAAATTGCTGAACTGATCCGGACAGTGTTCCGAGAATTCAAGATCGACAAACCGGGAACGGTCTATACGGATCCGACAACAGATGATCTCTATTCCCTCTTTCGACAAGGAGGAAGCGTATATTGGATCGCAGTAGAAAACGGAATTATTCTCGGCGGATGTGGAATTTTTCCAACGAAAGGTCTGCCGGATGGCTGTGCCGAGTTAGTAAAATTTTATGTTACATCTGCCAGCAGGGGAAAGGGTGTCGGTAATGCATTGATGCAGAAAAGCATTGAATGGGCAAAAGCATTCGGTTATCAACAACTCTATCTTGAGTCATTTCCTGAATTGAACAAAGCGGTGAGCATGTACATCCGGTCGGGTTTTGTGTATCTCCCTCATGCTCTGGGAAGCTCCGGACATTTTGCATGCAATGTGTGGATGTTGAAAGATCTGGAGAAATAAGAAGCGATAAAAGTTTTGCTTTCAGTGGGTGTGGAGCAAGTTCTTCAACACACTTATATTCTCTACATCTTCATGGAGATCGTCGCTCTTTGGTGTTTCTAGAATTTTCGGGATGTGAGCGAAACGTTCGTCGTTCATCAACAGACGAAATCCAGTCAAACCAATTGCTCCTTTACCGATATGTTCATGCCGGTCAACGTGCGATCCGAGTCCTTTTTTTGAATCGTTGACATGAAATGCAACAAGTCGCTCCAATCCAACGATCTTGTCGAATTGTTTGAATGTTGTTTCATATCCTTTCTCTGTTGCAATATCATACCCCGCAGCAAAGATGTGGCATGTATCAATACAGACTGCCATCCGTTCGGGATGTTCAACACCGTCAATGATCGCGCGGAGATGTTCGAACTTGTACCCGACATTCGTTCCTTGTCCTGCTGTTGCTTCGAGAACACTTTTTACTTTAAACTTTTTTGTTGCATCGTGAGCAATGTTCAAACTCTCACAGATTTTTTTTATTCCTTCGTCATCTCCAACACCAAGATGGGAACCGGGATGAAAGTTCAATAATTGGATCCCAAGTTGTTCGCATCGTTCAAGTTCATCAATAAAAGCAAACCGTGATTTTTTGAGAATGTCTGGATTCGTTGCGCAGAGATTGATCAGATACGAATCGTGGGAGACAACCGGAGCAATTCCCGCGGCAGAGATCTTCTCTTTATAAAGAGTAATATCGTTCTCAGTGAATGGTTTTCCATTCCATTGATTATTATTCTTGGTGAACACCTGGAGCGCGGTACATCCAATAGATGTTGCGCGGTCAACCGCGGTGTGCACGCCGCCCGCAATAGACATGTGTGCACCGAGAAGCAGATTATTTTTATTGGCTGTCATACTCTATAGATGTTCTGCCGATGATTTTGAAAACTGATCTTTGCAGGTTGTTAGTCTTGGATGTGTTGATTAAAAAATGAAACCAATGAATCTAAATATTGCTGGCCGCCAATAGCCGCTAAATTATTGTGATTACCTTCATCAATCGGCATCCATATTTTTGAGTGTGATGCGATATTTTTATAAACTCGATAACCATGTTTCCAGTTGATGTGTTCATCTTTGAGTCCGTGGACCACCAAAACGGACTGAGAAATATTCTTTGCGCTTTCTTCAGGACGAACATCGTCAACTAAAAAGCCTGCTATTTTTTCTGTCCTTACCAAAGCGGCATTTGGAATACTATATATTGGCAAATAAAACATTCGACGAAAATATTCATGGACTGTTTCTCGTAATGTTGCAAATGGGCTTTCAACAACTCCACAGCGAAGTCTCTTTTCTACGGCTAATGACTGAATTGCCACCGCTGCACCCAGCGAATTACCATAAACTGCAAATGGAGATGAATCGGGAAAACGTTTTACCACTGAATCCAAAACAATCGACACATCCCGTTTTTCATAAAATCCAAACGTACAATTTAACCCTCCGCTTTCTCCGTTTGCCCTTGAATCGTACAACACACAATTAAATCCATTGGAAGTTAATACTTTTGACAATGATAACATTGCGTATTTTGTGTTCGCAATTCCATGGAGAAGAATAATTGTGCCTTTTGCAGGTTTCGTTTTCGAATGTATAAACCATCCTTTTAACTCAATTGAATCTGCGGTTATCACGTTTACTATTTCGTACGAAAGACCAAGAGATCCGGGATTTTCTACTCCGGGATATCGTTCTTTGATATCATTAACAGTTATCTTATACGGTCTGATTGGAGAATATGGCAAAACATTCTCAATTAAATATGAGAAAATAATTGCGGCTATTACAACAATCAAAGAGACAATGCCAAATAGTATGTTTAGTTTTTTATTCAATGGTTTAATGCTTTGGTCAATCCGATTATTTCTATTAAGAATATAACCAGATTTTGTTATATCTTTTGTACAATTATTCTAAAGGTGAAACACTGCTATGAATCGTCTTGAAAAACTGATCCGCAAAAAAGAAAAATTAGTTGTCGGCTTGATGTCCGGAACTTCCGTGGATTCAATCGATGCTGTGCTGGTTTCTATCACCGGAAACGGAACATCCACCCGTTTTAAGCAAATCGCATTCCATACCCATTATTATCCGAAAGGATATAAAAAATTCGTCCTGCAGCACTCTCTGCCGGGTTCGGGAAGTGTTGATACAATCTCAACACTGAACATCCTTTCCGCACAATTTTTTGCAGACGCGGTAACAGCCCTTGCAAAAAAAGCACGGGTGCGGCTTTCAACAATTGATCTTATCGGTTCCCACGGACAAACAATCCATCATCTTCCCGAATATCGTACACTGTTTGGCAAGAATGTCCATTCTACACTGCAGATCGGTGACCCAACGACCATTGCCAAATTAACCGGAATTGTTACAGTCGGTGATTTCCGTACCGGCGATATGGCGCTCGGCGGACAAGGAGCACCGCTGGT
>DMPG01000108.1:0-122 GCA_003456055.1 Bacteroidota bacterium
TCGTTATTCGTTCCATAAGTAATGTCGCAATTATATTGCTCACGACGGATGAAAGGATTTTGATTCGTGACAATGCAGCCAACCGACATTCCATGAAATTGAAATACTTTTCCCATCCACTC
>DMPG01000108.1:193-12784 GCA_003456055.1 Bacteroidota bacterium
CCATGATGAAGAACAATTCCGCCCATCAATTGCACGTCGTATGGAACCATTTCCCATTTTAGCTTATAACCGACTACGTCAAATTCCTGACCAACGAGACGACGGCACGTTTCTTTTACAACTGCAAATGCTTCGGGTAGAAGTTCCTCCAACGATTCTTTGATAGTCTCAAGTTCTGCCTTTTCCAGGTCTCCGAGAGAAGAATATAATTCTTCACGTTTTGTTTCGATATTTTCTGTTTTTAGTTGCTCCTGAATCTCTGCGATCTGTTCTTTTATCTCTTTAGTAGATTCAGCAATACGGTTCTTGAATTCCTGCGTCTTGCCGCGAAGTTCATCATCACTCAATGATTGTAACAGAGCAAATTGCTCATTGATCTCTACTACAAGAGGTTGTAATAAGCTGACATCTTTTTCCTTTTTACTGCCAAATAAATTGCTAAAAAACTTTAACATCGTTTGCCCTTTACTGATTGATTTCTTGTAATATACAAATTTTTCGCTACTTTTTCACCGACCGTTTTCCGCTGACCCACTTAATTTCCTCATTACTATCAAGAAAATTTGCGTAGCGTGCCATAACGAACAAAAGATCAGAAAGACGATTGAGATAAATAATAACTGCATCTCCGATATCTTCGTTTCGAGAAAGACGAACAACATTTCGCTCAGCATGTCGGCATACCGTTCTTGCAAGATGCAAATGAGAGGCAACAGTGGATCCTCCCGGCAGGATGAATGATTTAAGAGGCTGCAACTGAACATCCAGCTTGTCGATGATCTTTTCAAGCAGCGTCGAGTGAGATTTCTTGATCCGAGTAATGTATGGACTTTTGTGCGCAGTCGGAGTTGCAAGATCGGCACCAAGTTCAAACAATTGATTTTGGATCTTTCCAAGAATAGTATCAATTGATTTATGCGGTTTGAGCGAACGGATAACGCCAATCACACAATTTAACTCATCAACAGATCCATATGCCTCAATTCGCAGTGCATCTTTTGGAACTCTTTCTCCACCAAATAATGCGGTTTCGCCCTTGTCACCGGTTTTTGTATAAATTTTCATAATTCAAGCTCCAAAAATTCAGAATACGATGATAATAGTATTAAACTAAAAGTACAACAACTTTAGTCGAACTCCAAAAAAAAAGCCCCGCAGGAAATTCCCGCGGGGCTTTTAAGAGTAAATCCTTAAAACGTATAGCGCATTCCAAGTTGCATTTGATATCGCGACAAANNACTTGGATTTGTGAATTCATACCGAGCAGTATTTGTTGCCGCATCAAAAGAACGATATCTAAAAAGATTTGCACTTTGGTTTGGCACTTCTTTCACATGCCCATTTTCTTTATCAATTAAATTCATGAAATTCAAAATATTGAAATAGACTTCAATTTTTTGCCCCAAAAAACCAACACGTTGACTCAATCGGAAATCAAGTTGATGCGACCATGGTTCTACAGCCCCAGCACGTTCTGCATACTGTCCTTTTCGTTCTTTTAAGTATTCATCACCATCAATAAACCTAAAAAGATTTGAATAGGCTGCATCAGTTTTTGGTAATACGGTTCCTGCTGAATTTACCAAGGTGACATCATTTGCATCTTTCGGAACATACGCAAGATCGTTTCCGTTTGCACCATCTCCATTGACATCACCGTCAACAACGTATGAGAATCCTCGACCAGCTTGACCGTTATAGAAGAAACCAATATCAGTTGAATTATCTTCTGACCAATCATAAGTATATGAAACCGATAGGTAAAAACGATGATCTCTATTCCACAATGAATTTGATAAGACTGCATCGTTAGGGTTTGTTGAAATTGGATTGAATCTCCATTGTGAAAACGCCTGGGCAGAAACACCGCTATTGATATCTTCGGAAGTATTGTAAACATATCCACCAAAAAAATCTATATTATCGTCAGCACCGCTTCGATTCAATTGAATTGAAAAACTTGATTGCCCACCTTTATCAGTGTTCTCTAAATACATCACGCTTGTAAATTTAGAATTGATATTTCTATTTGCAGCAGAAGTGCTATATACCGGCCTTCCTTCATTTCCAACAGTATCTACAACACCTTTAAGGTTGATATTTTGATAGGTTACTTCATTCAGCGTTTTGGCAAAAATAATTTCTCCCGTTGCACTTAAATGGTAAGGAAGTTTTTGATCAACCGATAAACTATAACGTAAGATCGATGGATTTTTGAAGTTTGGATCAGTCACATCAATTTCATAAGTTGTCGTTGCAGCTAAGCCAGGTGTTCCAGGTCCAGGTTGTGAATAAGGATTGGACGAAAATGCAGGAGTTCCAGTCAAACGACCATATTCAACTCCTGTATTGCCGTATTGGTTCGATACCCAGACATATGGTACTCTACCTGAAAAAATCCCAGCTCCACCACGTATTTGAGTAGTTCTTTCTTCATCAAATGTATAATTGAAACCAAATCGAGGTGACAACTGCACATAACTTTCCGGAACTTTGTTTGTTGCAACACTATAACCCTTTGGTCCAAATGTCGAATCAACAAGATAATTATATGCTGGCTTTACAGTGTATGTTGGAATATCGAATCGTATACCACCATTCAACCTCAAATTTGAGTTCACTTGCCATTCATCTTGAATATAGCCGCCATAAGTAATAGCAGTCCATTTTATAGCATACGTATTATCACCGTTCAAAGAATATTGATATTCATATGATCCACTTTTCACTATACCATTTTCGAGATTGGACAATGATGTAAATCGATATGTACCAAAATTATTTGGGAGGAAAAGATTTCTAAATGAAAAACTTTCTAATCTCAAACCTGCCGTGATGGTATGATCACCCATATAATATGTTAGGTTGTCTGATATTTCCAATACTTCTTGATCGAGTTCATTTCTATGACGAAATTGTTCTGCACCAGCCAATACAGTGTATGTTTTCGCATCAGGGGCACTCGTTTCGAGATAAATTGCTGGGAAAGCTGCTCCAAAAAACTTTGGTTTATCATATTGCAACGTCAAACCAACAATAAATTCATTTGCAATTTCACTGCCAAAAGTACTCTTTAAAAGCAACGCTGTAGAATTAGTAATATTTTCGACTACATATCGATGATTATCAGCATATATGTCTGTAGCACCTCGTCCACGTGAAGGTGAATTATCTAATAGTGCACTCAAATAACTGTGACGCAATGTTAATCGATGTTCATCCGAAATATTCCAATCAAGTCGTGCAAAAATTTTATCACTATTTTGCCTAGTATCAAATTTATCAAAAGTACCCGCATCGTAACCATATTTATTTTTTAATATGCTAAGCATTTTTGTTAAAGTATCTTTAGGAAGTGTAAACACATTTGTTGTTTGTGTTGTTGCACCAAATGTTCTTACCGTTGGAGTTGTGTTTCTCTGAAGTTCTGCATTTGCGAAAAAATACATTTGGTTTTCAATTATTGGACCCCCAATTCTAAAACCAGCTTGATAGTCTGTAAATTCTGCAAACTCTTTGTCAAAATTGTCTGGACTTACGCCAATCATAGTTTGATTACGACCATATACATACGCAGACCCCGTTAATGCATTTCCACCTGAACGGGTAATCGCGTTTATTCCAGCACCTGTAAATCCAGCTTTTCGAACATCATATGGAGAAACTTCCAATTGAAATTGTTCAATCGCATCTAAACTTATTGGCGTTGCCCTAGATTGACTACCTGGGGTTGTACCACCTAATCCAAAGAGGTCGTTATAATTAGCACCGTCAATTTGGATATTATTATATCCCTTATTTTTCCCTGCTGCGTTGCTACCCGAAAAGTAAGGTGACAATTTGTAGAAATCTTCAAAGTTTCTAGAGATGGTAGGTACTTTATCCATATCCTGAGATGTTACTACATTACCAGATCCCATCTTACTAGCAGAAAAAACACTATTTCCTTCGCCAACAATTAATACTTCGGCTGCTTCAATTGCTTGTTCACTAATTGAAAAATTTAATTCTAAATTATCACCAAGTTGAACATATACATTTTTCCTCTCTCTGTCTTGATATCCAAGTAATGAAACTTTTACGGTATATGGTCCCCCAGGTCGTAAATTGGCAATATTATATTTTCCATCGTCTCTGCTAACATTTCCAAACTTCGATCCGGACGGTTCATGTAGTGCTACAATATTTGCTCCAGGCAATATTTGACCTGATGCATCGGTTACTTTTCCTGATATTGCTGCTGATGTAACTCCTTGTGCGAACATTGCTGAGGTGAGAATGCTCATCAGCAACAGAAGGCGTATCGCTTGTTTCATATTACCTCTTTTGGTTTATTGTGAAAAAATAAATATGAATTAGGTGAAGAAATATGCGTTTTTTTTGTTACGAAATTATTATGAAACTATTAGTATTGAAAAACTTTCCACAAATAGTAAAGGCGATGATTTCTCATCGCCTTTATTTTTATTTTTTCTTTTTCGATTTACCGTTCCAAAAATTGGGAAGTTCGTTAAAGAAATGAACCGATGTTCTGATCCCTCCAAAGAAATTATCGATATTTAAAAATTCGTTTGGAGAATGGGCATTTTCATCCGGTAATCCAAAACCGAGAAGAACAGTATCAAGACCAAGTAATTTCTTAAACTGAACGACGATCGGAATCGATCCCCCTTCTCGTTGATAGAGCGGTTTCTTGCCAAAACCTTTCTCCAATGCTGCAACAGCAGCTTTAACTCCTGCGCTGTCAATAGGAGTAATTGCTGCCTCACCTCCGTGCAAATTCCTTACTTTGATGTCGATCGTTTTCGGAGCAATCTTTTTCAAATGTTTCTCTACCATCTTTGCCATCGTTCCGGATTCTTGATCCGGTACAAGTCTGCACGAAATTTTTGCAAATGCATTTGCAGGGAGAACAGTCTTGGCACCTTCTCCGATATATCCACCCCAAATTCCATTACACTCTAATGTCGGACGAGCCCAAACTCGCTCGAGGGATGAGAATCCTTTTTCTCCGTATAACTCTTTTACACCAAGTTCTTTTGCATACTTCTTTTCGCTGAACGGAAGTTTTTTAAATGCGTCTCGTTCTGCTTTTGACAACGGACGAACTGAATCATAAAAACCAGGGATCGTTACTTTCCCATTTTTGTCATGCAATGAAGCAATCAATTCTGCCAATGCTTGAATTGGATTGTGAACAGAACCGCCAAATGAACCGGAGTGAAGATCACGATTAGGTCCATTGATTTCAATTTCCATATATGATAAACCCCGTAACGCATAGCAGATCGATGGAACACCTTTTGCAAACATCGAAGAATCGGAAATGAGAACAAGATCTGCTTTCAACAATTCTTTATTTTGTTTCACAAAATTTTCTAAGTTTGCACTGCCAACTTCTTCCTCGCCTTCAATGAGCATTTTAATATTCACTGGAAGCTTGCCGTTTTGCTTTATCAACGCTTCAATTGCTTTAAAATGAATGAACACCTGTCCTTTATCATCCGCAGAACCACGCGCGTAGATATTACTCCCTCGAATTGTCATTTCAAACGGAGGTGATGTCCAAAGATTTAGCGGATCAACAGGCTGAACATCGTAATGACCGTAGAAAAGAACCGTTGGTGCTCCGGGAGCACCAAGCCACTCGCTGTACACAACGGGATGACCGGGAGTAGGCATAATTTTGATATTCTGCATTCCGATCACATTCATATGATCGGCGATCCACTGAGCGCATTTCTGGATATCTCCATTATGATTTGTTTGAGAACTGACGCTCGGAATTGCAAGAAAATCTTTGAGCTCTGAGAGATACCGTTGTTTATTTGAATCAATAAAAGAAAGAACTTTTTCCATGAGAGGATTCCTTAGTAGAAGTGACGCGGTTAAAAACTGGGAAAATATAACGACGACTCTTTTGAAAAGCAATGGAACTTTTTCAATTTTAAAAATAAAAAGTCCGATATTATGAGTATCGGACTTCCGTACATCTATTCAAAAAAAGAGTGCTATTTTTGGAACATTTTAGTCCATTCATATTTCTTCCGTTTTTTCCAATCAGCATTGTGATAGAGATAGCTGAAAATAAGCGGAACAACAGTTGTTGCTTCCGCATAGACCATTTGTTCCCACGTTGTTTTCACTTTTCCCCAAGAACTGGCTTCTTTCAATGTTGAAGAAGAACACGCCCCATCTCGAACATCGGCTACGGTTATTTGAATTGCATATTCATGCATTGGGACATCGACACCAAGCACTTCAGCGCAGACAACTGTGTCCTGAATAAAATTCTTTGGTACACCACCGCCAATCATAAACAAGCCCGACGTTTTTGCTGCCATTTTAATCTGGGTGAGTTCATAAAAATCTTTCACGGAATCGATCGTCATATACGGCTTCCCTGCTTTCATACGGTCATGTTGATGTTTTACTAAGCCGAAACCAGCCGATGAGTCTGTAAATGCCGGACAAAAGATCGGAACATTGTTTTCATATGCCAATTGGACAAGCGAATTTTTCTTTTTCGAGTTCTTCTTCAACCATTTTCCCATTTCATAAATGAACTCGCGTGATGAATACGGTCTGTTCTCCAAAGAATCAGCAATCGTTTTAATTGCACCATCACATACCTGTAATGCTTTTTCATCAATGTATGTATCATAGATCCGATCGACATAATTATTGCGAAGCATATTATCATCGATGAACGGTGTGCCCTTATAATGTTTAAAACCAAGAGCTTCAAAAAAATCCATATCAACAATGGATGCACCGGTTGCAACAACCATATCAACCATATTGTATTTGATCATATCGGAATACACATTCATACATCCGCCGGCACTGGTGCTGCCTGCAAGAACAAGTGCATTCGTACATCCTTTGTGTTCGATCATTTTCTTGAAAATATCCGTTGCTCGTGCGGTATCGCGTGAACTGAACGACATATCGCGCATTGCGTCAATGATCGGCGTTGAATTGAACGTTGTCGCATCAACTTGTTTTATAACCTCTTTCAACAGATCTTTTTTCTTCATTTTGTTTCTCCTTCTATTTATAGTATGATATTAAATTAAATGTCAATGCAATTGCAAAAATATATTTGCCACAAAGGCACTAAGACGCTAAGGATTTATTATTAATAAATCTTTGTATGCCATTTTTGATTATGGGAACATTGAAATTAATAAGAAATCCCAATTGCTTCCCAGTCAATTTCAAATGACTTATGATTTGCGCCTGCCATACAGGATTAACCATATCCACAGCTTTTATCTCAACAATCACTTCATTACCAACTAACAAATCTAATCGCAATCCTTCTTCAAAAGCGATCCCATCATAAACGATTGGAATATCAATTTGTCGCAATACTTCTATTCCTGTTTTTTGAATTTCATGTGCAAGACAAATCTCATATATTTTTTCAAGCAATCCAGGTCCAAGTTCTTTATGCACTTTATAAGCTGAGTTAACTACTATTTTCCCAATATATTCAATTTCAGGAGTTGTCACTTTCTTTTTCTCCTTCGTGTCTTTGCGTCTTTGTGGCAATGTTGATGTATCATAAACAATGTCTGCTAAGAAGTTACAAATTAAATTCAATTTGATGAAACAACTTTTAAACCTATAATCGAACCAATCAATGTTGTGAGAAAAAATATCCTCCAAAAATCCGCCGGCTCTTTGAAAACTAGAATTCCAACAATTACAGTTCCAATGGCTCCTACTCCAGTCCATACTGCATACGCAGTTCCAATCGGCAGTGTTTGTGTCGCTTTGTATAAAAGAACCATACTTATCGATAAACAGAGAAAGAAACCTCCCATCCACAATGTTACATCAGTTCCTGAAGATTCTTTTGCTTTCCCAAGACACGAAGCAAAACCAACTTCGAAAAGTCCAGCAATAACAAGAATGACCCAATTCATAAAATGATCCTTACTGGAAAGCAAATCAAAAAAAATAACAAAAATAAAATAAGATGACTAAACGTTAGTTCGCACTGGAACTGTCTGAAAGGATGAATGACGAAATATAGATCGTCTCAAGAAATCGTATTGTTATGAAGGTAGTATTCACTAGAAGTTTGGTTGTATTTATTTTGATGCAAAAATACTATTTTTTCACTGATGCGACAATAACGGACTACAAATATCGCAGTTCCGGATGAAGATAATTTTGAACATAATCTTTCACAGAATCTTCAAGCGAACGAAATTGAACCGGGCATCCAGCTTGTTGTAGTTTTGTAATAGATGCTTCCGTATGATATTGGTATGCATTGCGAATCGATTCCGGCATCTCCGAATACTCGATACTTGGTTGAAGATTGAGTGCAGAAAAAACAGCAGTCGCAAGATCATTCCAAGTGCGCGCTCTTCCGGTTCCAAGATTGAAGATTCCGTTAACTTTAGGATTCTTTAAAAACCACCATAGTACTTCTGTGCAATCTTTTATATAAACAAAATCTCTTACCTGTTCTCCGTGCTTGTATTCCGGTTTGTACGATTTGAATAAACGTATTTTTCCACACTCTTGGATCTGATAATATGCTTTGCAAACCAAACTCTTCATATCATCTTTATGATATTCATTCGGCCCAAAGACATTAAAGAATTTGATGCCTACAATTTTATTCTCTAATTGATTTCGAAGCAGCCACAGATCAAAAATTTGTTTTGAGTAACCATATGCGTTAAGCGGTACGAGATTCTGAACTGTTTCATAATCATCCGAAAATCCAAGTGAGCCATCACCATACGTTGCACCGCTGCTTGCATAGATGAACCGTGCCTTTTTTCGAATTGACCATTCAGCCAGTACGCGTGTGTAACGATAATTATTTTCCATCAAATGGTCTACATCTTTTTCAGTAGTAGAAGAATTGGCTCCCATGTGAATGATCGCATCGATCTTCGGAAGCCGGTCATTCAATAACATCTCAAGAAAGTTATCTTTGTGAATATAATCGGTGAATCGTTTGCCGACCAGATTTTTCCACTTTATGGATGTCGAAAGTTCATCGACTATCAAAATGTCTGTCTCCCCATTCTCATTCAGTTTGGAGATCATTGCGCTTCCGATAAATCCGGCACCGCCAGTGACTACGATCATTTTATTCCAACTCCTGGTTCGACATTTGTGGAAGAAGTAAGCAGAGCAAAATTCGCCCCATCTGCCGCTGTTGCAAGCAACATTCCTTGAGATTCTACTCCCATTAATTTTGCCGGTGCAAGATTCGCCACTACGATAATCGTTTTCCCGATCAATTGTTCCGGCGTTGTCTTTTCAGCAATTCCAGCAACGATCTGTCGTTTTTCAAATCCAAGATCAATTTGAAGTCGCAATAATTTCTTTGATTTTGGAACAACCTCTGCTTCAATAATCCTTGCTGTTCGAAAATCTATTTTTGCAAAATCATCATATGTTATTTGTGGTTTCAACGCTGCGTAATTACTAACTACCGATTCTGTTTCTGATTTTACTTCAGTGTTGTGTCCAAGTGCTGATAGTTCCTGTTCGATAGTCGTATCCTCGATTTTGGTAAATAAAATTTCCGATTGACCTAATTGATGCCCGTCTAGCAGTTGTGGTTCTCCTGCGTTCATCCATTGTTCGTTATCTATTGCAGAGTGTTGATTCAACATTTTGAAAACTTTATCTGATGAAAATGGAATGACAGGCGATAGTAATACTGCAAGCGACCGAACAATATTCAAACAAATGTTTAGGGTCGTTCCGCATTGCTCCGGATTTGTCTTCAATGATTTCCACGGTTNNACTTATTTGCAGCCCGCGCAACATTCATCATTTCCAATGTCGCATCTCGAAATTTAAACTGTTCAATAAGATCGCCGATCCTCTGCGGAGCAGATTGAACATAATCAAGAACTTCCTTATCCCGATCATTCAGAATTCCGCGCATTGGAACTGTGTTTCCAAAATTCTTCGCAACAAATGTAATCGTACGATTGATAAAGTTTCCGTAAATATCGGCAAGTTCATTATTATTCTTAGCTTGAAAATCTTTCCAATAGAAATCAGAATCTTTCGTTTCAGGAAGATTGGTCGCTAATGTATAACGAAAAATATCTGCAGGATACCGCTCAAGAACATCTTTAAGAAAGATAGCGTTATTTCTGCTTTTGGAAAATTTTCCGCCTTCTAAATTCAAGAACTCATTTGCGGGAACATTATCCGGTAAAATATATCCTCCCTTTGCCATCAACTCAGCCGGGAAAACGATCGTGTGGAATACAATATTATCTTTCCCTAAGAATGCAATATACCGGGTTGTTGTATCGCACCAATACTCTTTCCACTTTTCAGGTTGTCCTTGTAGCATTGCCCATTCTTTTGTACTCGAGATATAACCAAGCACAGCATCGAACCAGACATACAGTACTTTTCCTTCGGCACCATCAATTGGAACAGGAATCCCCCAGCTTAAGTCTCTTGTCACAGCCCTATCTTTTAATCCTTCCTTCAACCAGCTGCGTGTTTGTTGAAGTACGTTATCCTTCCAATCTTTTGCATGGCTCTCAGTATATACTTCCAATTGTTTTTGGAAACTTCCCAGTGTAAAATACCAATGTTTAGTTTTTTTAACGATCGGCGTTTTTCCAGAGATCAGGCTCTTCGGATTCTTCAGTTCTAATTGATCGTAATACTTACCGCAATTGTCACATTGATCTCCGCGCGCTTTATCGTTCCCACAATTAGGGCAAGTCCCTTCAACATATCGGTCTGGCAAGAACATCTTAGCATCGGCATCATAGAACTGTTCTTCTTCTTTTTCTTTCAGATAACCTTTGGCAAGCAGATCTAGAAAAAATTCTTTCGATGTTTCGTGATGGATTGGAAGGGATGTCCGTGAATAATTATCAAACTTGATACCGAATTGTTTAAATGATTCCTTATTTGCCTCGTGGTACTTATCGACAATTGCTTGAGGAGTTGTTTTCTCTTTTTCCGCTGAGATCGTAATCGCTACCCCATGTTCATCCGATCCGCAAATATGCAGTATATCTTTCTGCTGCAATCGTTGATAGCGTACATAAATATCAGATGGAACATAACATCCGGCTAAATGGCCAAGGTGAATATTTCCGTTGGCGTACGGAAGTGCTGAAGTGACTAAAATTCTTTTAAATTTATTTTGCATTTAAGATTCTACGTAAATTCACAGTAAGTGATAGCATAACAAGTGGAAGATACACATTTCTGCGGAGAAGTTCGAGTGCTCTTTCTACGGAATTCAAACACGATTCCAGGTTTTTTGTTCCAAATCTTCCGACAAAACTGTCTAACTCTTTGTCTTGGTCAATATTCAATATATTGTTTGGTGAATCCTCCCGCACAACTACGGTATCACGGAACCAGACCAGAAGCATGGTCAATAGTTGTTCGGCATTGTCTCTTTTGTTTCCTGTAAGGTATTCCTCTTGTTCATCAAAAAATTTTATGGCAGATGTTCCAAGAATACTGCGAAGAAATTGAACAGTATCCGTACGGTATTTATTTATATCTTCTGTAAGCAATTCAAGCGCACGCGAATAATTCCCATTCGCAAGCCGAGAGATAAAATACGCCTGTTTTGGTTCAATTGAATTTCGCGCTTCTAATGCTGATTGGATCTCTTCATCTGATAGCATCGAACATTGGATCAATTGGCATCGGGAGAGGATCGTTTGTTTTACTGCTTCTTTTCGCGACGAGACAAGAAGGAAATGGATCCCATCAAGAGGTTCTTCTAATACCTTTAACAAAGAATTAGCAGAAGCATCGTTCATCGCTTCGGCATCGAATATAATGAATATTTTCTTTCCGGGTTCAGCCGAACTCATTGATGATTCCTTCTTTAACTCTCGGATCGATTTTATTCTGATGAATTTTGCTTTTGGTATATCGATATGGAAATATGGATTGATCGCTTTTTCCCCTATCTGTTTACGAATTTCTTCCAACACATCAGTTTCTAATGGATCGGCATCTTCTTTTTTTTCACTGTGNNGTCCCCGCCTGGTAATGGAAAAATCAGTTTTAGATTTGGATGCTGGAGCGTTTCCATTTTTTTGCAACTCGAACATTGGCCGCAGGAAAACTCACCCTGTTTGTGACATAATAGTATTCTTGCAAATTCAATTGCAAGTGCATCCTTGCCAATACCATTGTTACCCCAGAATAAATATGCATGGGATAACCGTCGATTACGTATTGCGATCTGCAGCGTATTCTTTACTCGTTGTTGTCCAATGATATTGTCCCAGTTAGAAGGCATGACCAATCCCTATATGAACAATTGAGAATGAATTAGTAAAGAACTGTTGTTCATATATCCATTGTCTGCCATTCTGTTCTTTCGGATCATATAATCGCCACGCAAGATCGACACGAAAAGGTCCAACGAAAGTTTCGTATCGTAATCCAACACCAATCGCTAGAGCAACATCCGAAAGCATCACATCATTAACTTTATTCCATGTATTACCATAATCCATAAACGAAACCAGCCAAAATCGCGGAATTTCAATTACGTTAAAAATTTTCCCTCCATTGGGAGACAATTGAGTACGCGATTCAAAA
>DMPG01000184.1:0-1344 GCA_003456055.1 Bacteroidota bacterium
ATATTTATCTCTCGGCAACGGATAATCCATCTCCTTTAACGAATATTCATCGATTGTTACAATAACGACATTCTTCGTATGAACACGTTCGCCCCGCGCACGAAGCAGTGCATCATACGCTTTACGTTCTAACGATTGGAAGAACTCCAGTTGAAACATCAAACTGGTGATACCAACCGAAACAATCGCAAAAAGGATTCCAAATAGTGTTTTGAGTAATTTTTTATTCATAAAACTCCAAAATTTTGTATTTGAATTGCTGCCCCTTTAAAACAAGTTACCCTCCAATTCGGAGGGTAACTTGCAAAAAAATATTCATTTTATCCACTATATTTTCCAGTACAGGAAATCTTTGATATTCGCTAATGCTGTCGGGTCAATGCCCCGGCGCCCGCCAAAGAGGAATTTATTCTCACCTCGTCGTACTTGCCTGCTTGCCGTTCGGGCTTCTTTACGAACTTGCAGATCCTGCAGTGCACTGAACAACAGGCTTTGCAATTCGCCTTTGTCGACAAACGCACCTTTTTCAGCTGCGCGGGTTTGGCCCATTTCTGCAACGATATTATCAATGCCAAGTTCAGCATATGCTTGTTCCTGCGTCGGGAATTTAGAGACTGCGGAGGTAAATGATTCCACTGTTCCGGCGTGATCGCCGCCAAGATATTTCAGCAATCCCAGATTCAAATTAATACCGCCGTCATTCGCATCGGCATTCATTGCAGAAGAATAACTATTGAAAGCGTTTAACGAATCGCCTTTGAGCAGATAGATATTGCCAAGATTGTTCTGCGTGGAAGCAGATTTGTACGTTTTCAAAACACCGATTGCATCATCGTATTTTCCTGCGTTTGCCAAGATCACCGCCGCTTCATTCGATGATTTTTCATTGTTTTGCGTTTTTAGGTACGCAACTTTTTGGCTGACCATTTCAGCATTGGAAGCTGAAAGACTTTGCGCATCAGCAACAAGAAATTTTTCGATATCGGCAGCGGCAGGTGTTGCGGCAATCTTTTCATCACTCGCTAAATTGCTAGGAGGAGACACTTCCCATGATTTTCGAACATCAATCACATCAAGTTTTCCTTTTGCATCAACAGTCTTATAGTAACCATCAGCACCCATGCTCCACGATTCGGAGAATGATTTATTGATAATCGTTGTTTCAAGAGGGATCCACACTGTGTTCTCTCGAATAACATAATCGCGTTCATTCAAACTCACACGCGATGCATTCTTTTTATTCACACCGGTATCGAACATGATGAAGATATGATCGGCAGTTCCGATCAACATCGTGCGGATACCAAGGTTCTCCAAACACGCAGCAAGAAGGATGGAACTATC
>DMPG01000184.1:1365-5064 GCA_003456055.1 Bacteroidota bacterium
TCTCCTTCTGCAACGACCCACGGATCGGATACATAGTTGATGGAGAATGCGCGTACTGCATCCCAAATTTTCATTGCATTCTGCATGTTCCGCGAAGCATTAGGATAGAGTGACTGATCGAACTTCACACTGCCGACAACATTACGCGAGAAATTTTCAACAGCCGCATCCTTGTATGTTACAAATGCGCCGACATGATTCGGTCTGTTCCAGCTGATGGAATTCTTGCTGTAAATAGTGACCGGTTTTGTAATGCTGCGGATCTTTTCTTCGCCGCCCTGATTGTATGAAATCTCAGTTTTGATCTGTGCAACAGTATTTTCAGAAGCCCTCGAACAAACCATTCTGTCCAATGTTGCCGATACTTCAAATGTTTTTTTCTCTCCTGCTTTGAGCAGCGGAATCATCTGCTCGGAGGCGAAGATCATATAATTCGGAATAAATATTTTTGCCTTGATATTTTTGACATCAGTTTTTCCTGTATTCTCTAATGTTACAGCACCAATCGGATTTTTGGAATAGTACACAAATTGTGCAGGAAATATATTCTCCACTTTGAATTCGTTGATCTCCAGAGAACTGGAAATGATCATGCTTGCTTTTTTAATACCGCTTGTCTTTGTCGAAACATCCAGTCGATTACCGGAAACACCGATCACGGAAAATTCCTGCATCCCCGAAAATGTCTTCCGTAATTCATCAAGCGTTCCTTTAATGACAACATCATAAACTGCGGAACCGTTATCCATATACCGCAGTTTCATTCTTTCGATCATCGAGATCTTCGACGGAAGTTCTGATTCGATCTTCACCAACGAAGCATCATTCACCCCTTGTAAGATCAATTCCACAATGATCGGCTTATCTTTCATTTCTTTCATCTTCACACCAAGTTTTGCAATTAACTCAGCAGCAACGATATCGCCTACTTCCTCCAGTGATTTTGATGCCGCTTGAGCTTTTCCTTGAGAAGATTTTTTGGAAGATCCACTGGCAACGGCAAGAATTTCTCCCGTATCGGTGATGATCAATTTTACTTCACCATCAGCAGTGAATTCATTTGTTTTAATTCCATAGACGTCTTTCTCGCCGCCAAAATTTGCTTGTGCACCTCCGGCAATGATCAATTCTGCGCCGTATCGCCGTCCCAGTTCCTTTGCCTTTGTCGCATCAGCCGAAGCAATATCGCGGGCACGAACTTCTGAGAACTGACGGGAATCAACAATACGATACCCTTTTTCAAGAAGGGATTTCTCGATCTGTCCGGCAACTTTTCGTGCTGTCGCATCGACATTGTCGATCTTTTCATCAACAACCACCATAACGCGAGGCATATCTGCATTTTGCGCTGTAACCGTAGTAGGTTGTATCAGCGTTGCCAGCAAAGCAAACATCCATAGTAACGAAAGAATGCGTTTCATTTTTTTCTCCTAATGATTGATAAATTATTTCAATTTCGAGATCACTAAAGCCATTTCATCTATTTTTTGTTTTGCCGGTTCATATCCTTCCGATTCATCTAGCGCTTTTTGATACATCGATTTTGCATTTTCATAAGCAGATTTTGCCTCAGACTTTTTCCCCATCTTCTCCATCTTCTTTCCCTGGTCTTCAAAATCCAGTGCTTTTGCGTAGGTAACATAGCCGTCAAAATTTCCATCCTTTGATGCCTCTAATCGATCCTCATCTTCCGACGATAATTTTATGTCGAGATCGGACGCAATTTTTTTAACCAACGATTGCAGCATCGTCAGAAATTCGTCCAGTTCACCGGTCTCTTCTTCTGCTTTCAACGTCTCCCCGGTCTCTGTCCGAACGAGACGAACATCAATACGCAGTTTGTCATTGAATAGATTTGAAAAACCACCAAACAACATCACTTTTGCACCGAGAAGTTTCCCCATTTCCTGAGTGGTCGTTTTATCGATCATATCAGTTTCATTCAAATTGAGTTCTTCAATGATCGATTGGATTCGTTGTCGCTCAACGACTTTGATCCCTTTGATCTTTGACATTTCAGTGATCATCATATCCGCCAATCCTTTCTTCAGCGGATCTAATTTGTCTTTGTCAACAATGCTATTGTTTTCAAAGTATAGTACAGCAATTGTTTTTGGATCGTCTGCCCGCACTTGCTGAACAAAAACAAGACAGTTCAACAAACAAACAAATGATGCAAACATTCCAAAAATTGTATGTTTTTGTTTCATACTGATTTCCTTCCAGTATAATTAATTGATAAGTGAGATTATTTTCAAAATGATATTTTCACGCCAACACCTGCTTCAATACCGCTGACGTTGTACGATTTCCCTTCAAAGACAATTGTACCGGATGAATAACGAATACTAACGGTCGGATAGACTATGTCTGAAAACAAAAATCCTGCGTCACCGCCAATGGATACAATACTTGCTTTTCCTGTTTCAACAAGATTTCCTGCGATAATTGTTTGATCCGCACTATAGGATTTGTATTCCACTATAATTGTTCCATTCAACCAATCATATACCGGCCGCGATAAAGAATATTGGCCCTCGATCTGCGTTGATGATTTATATTCTGTTGTGTCGTTGCCAAACACAGTATTCGCAAGACGGTACCGAAGCCGTGTCTGTAACAAATGGCTGAATTTTTCTGTTCGTAATGAATATGAAATCAACCCGATCACTCTCGATCCAGATTGATATTTTGCCAGATCATTTATCTTATCTTTGAAGAAATATGTTCCAGTGATATCCATTGAAAGTCTGGCACTTTTTGAATATGATAAATAGTTAAATGCTAGGTTTGTAGAAATTTCATCACCTGGATTATATTTAGGATTTGGCTTGAAACTGATCGGTTCATATTCACCTTTATAATTATATGACACACCAATACCTAACACTAATCTTCGGGTGATCATACCCGCGTAAACTAATCCAAAATTTCCACCCAATCCTTGTCCAAAAGTTGGTACTCGATAGTTAAATGCTGTTTGCGATACCAATGATGTCATTTTTAGTTCAGATGTATCCAGTTTTGTTTTTCCTGTCGGAAGACTGAGACCTGCTGTCAACCATACCTTATCACCAGGTAGAACATACGAAAGTGAAAATCGTGTATCAACGAATCCATTAATCGAAGCATCAACCGTTGCATTCGTTGAAGTATTCATTGCCGAAGTATTTATTGACAACAACATTCTGTTTGTCAATGGCATTGATAGTGAGATTGGCAATGATTGTTGAGAAATAGTCCCTAAGCCAGTTACATTCCAATGCTGTACTACTGAGCCTATTGTTATACCGCGTGCTCCACGGAATAGTGATTTATTGTTTACTGGTTCTGCTATTTGTGCTAATATAGTTTCGAAAAACGATACCAATAATAGAATCACAGTAGAAATATGAAGAGCACGAAGTTTAAATGTTGTATTAATCATCACATTGTTTCTGTTTATTTGATGAAGGTCATTTTTTAGTAGGGGTGAATTTGTTGGCTTGTATTCTATAGAAAACAATATTTAGCATTTAAACTATCACTTCTTGTTGAACCCACTATTGTAAGCATCAATTGTTGTGTAACAGCCACATTCTGCAACGATACTAATAAATTTTGGTATAGCCATAAATTTATAAATTTGGCGGTAATTTAGGTTCAGGCAAAACAGCTGGCTGTGGCGCAATAACGTTTGTTGGCGGCGAATTTTGCGGC
>DMPG01000184.1:5077-5244 GCA_003456055.1 Bacteroidota bacterium
AACAATATTTCCGGCTTCACCTGCGCCAATGTTTGTTGGAGGCGGCGGAGGAGGTGCGAGTTCTGAATTTTTTGTTGAGGTACGATTTGAAGCGTTTTTGTTCTCTCCGTTTTTTTCGGTTGATTGCTGCTGCCCACTGCCAGCAGCTGTTGAACCAACGATCTGTT
>DMPG01000315.1:0-615 GCA_003456055.1 Bacteroidota bacterium
GACGAAACAATTTGACGATTATGCTGCAGAACAGGAACGGTTGTTCAAAGAATATACCGGACAGATTGAAAAAAAATGGGGCGCAAAAAATGTTATTACAAGCTCCAAGAAAGAATATGTTTCGTACGATTCGAAATATTCCTCTCGAAGCTCGGTAAATTTTGAAGCAGGCACCGCCAAAGCAGAAGTTCTGCTGACGGAAGGTGAAGCAAAGAATCCAAAACTGATCGCTCAGAAACTAAAAGAACAAGTTGCACAATTGGCAGTGTATAAAGGAGGAACTGATCCTTTAGAAATGAAGAACGGGATACCGCCGGAGGAAAGAGCTATCTTGGCAGAACAGCTGCAGACGAGAGATGGAAAACCGGTAACCGAACGAAGTGCAAATCAATTTGCAGAACAAATCGTTCAGCCTGTTCAAGTGACGCAGGTGGTTGTTACAGGGAAAGACGGCATTAAGCGGGTTGTTGTTGGCGTGCAAATTCCATTAGTTCCTAATCATGTTAAAAAAAGAGCAACAGATTATCGCGAACAAGTAAAAAAAGAGTCGGACAGGTTCGGCATTGATATCACACTTGTGTTTGCCATCATGCATACGGAAAGTTATTTTAATCC
>DMPG01000315.1:712-6385 GCA_003456055.1 Bacteroidota bacterium
ACGGCATATCTTACAAAATTATTGACCGTTGAGTTTCGCGGTGTGAAAGATCCAAAAAGTAAAATTTATTGTGCTATCTCCGCTTACAATACCGGACCGGGAAATGTTGCGAAGGCATTCACCGGAAAACGGAATGTCAATCAGGCCATTCCGTTGATCAATGCAATGACATCCGAGCAAGTATTTGAGTACTTAAAAAAGAATCTTCCGTTCGAAGAAACCCGAAGTTATGTTGCAAAAGTGAGCGAACGAATGGGATTATATGACGAATGGTCAAAAGAGTAAATTCTAAAACAATGTCCATTGATCTGAATTTAAATATTTTCATGTGAATATCCGGGCAGTTCACATGGAAAATCAAATTTTCATTGAAAATAAAAATGGTTCAATTTATCTTTCGTCAACGCTAAAATATTATTCACATCATTTCCCAACACCCCTATGAAAAAAATCCTTCTTTTTATTTTTCTTCTGTCTCTAGTTTTTGCTCAGGGTAAAAAACCGAATTGGGTTGAAAAACGTCCGAACACATCGGCATTTTATCACGGAATAGGAGTTGTTCCAAAGAGCGGAACAACACAAGAGTATTTGCAGCGTTCAAAAGATGCAGCGTTGAATGATATTGCGCAGCAGATTACAGTTTCGATCGATGCTTCTCAGATCAGTAAACTTTCTGAAAAACTTGATGAGTTCAAAGAAGAATATCAATCTGCCGTTCAAACGTCAACAAAGGCAGATCTTGAAGGTGTAGAACCGGTTGACACGTGGGAATCTGATGACCAGTATTGGGTCTATTTTAGATTGGATATAGCAGAGTATAAAAAAAGGCAGGCCGAGAAACTCCGAAAAGCAACAGCACTCTCTCTCGATTTTTTTACAAAAGCAAAAACTTTTGAAAAAGCGAACAATATCGGCGATGCGCTTCAATCGTACATTCAAGCGTTAGCTGCCGTTGAAAAATTTCTTGGAGAAACATTGGAAGTTCAATTCAACGATACAAAAATATTTCTCGGCAACGAAATATTCACCTCTCTCCAATCCATTCTTAATCAGATAGAATTGAAGGCAAAGAATCCTAAAGTTGATGCACAAGTTGGTAAACCGCTGCGTCAGCCGTTAGAGGTTGTAGTGAATAATGCATCCACTGCAGTGCCTATTCAAAATTTTCCGATGAAGTTTACGTTCATTCGAGGATCGGGCGACATCATCCCATCCGCGCGGACCGATAAAAACGGTACGGCATTGACACAAATTGCAAAAGTGATCGCAGCGGATAAATTACAATTGATCAAAGCGGATGCTGATCCGGCTGCACTCCTGGGACAAAGCACCTCGCCGGTTTTGGAAATGTTAATAAAAGGTCTGACACTCCCTTCAACACGTTTTACATTGAATGTTGTATCCCTGTCGATCGTTTTTGAGACGGATGAGATGTTGATGGGAACAAAATTAGTTATTCCCCGTATAGAACCAATGTTGAAAAACACGTTGTCATCGCAAGGATTTTCATTTGTGGATGACGCTTCAAAAGCGAATATTATGATTTCGGTGAAATCGAACGGACGAGATGGGGGAGAATACAGCGGAATGTATACCGTGTATGTTGACGCAAATATCTCGGTTGTTGACCTGAATTCAGGTGAAGAGGTCTACAAAACATCCTTCAACAATGTAAAAGGTATCAGCATCAATTATGACAAAGCGGGAATGAAGGCCTATGATGAGATCGGTGTCAGCCTTCAAAAAACAGTGATCCCAAAAATTCTAGAACAGATCAAAAAATAATGGAACTCAATCTGCTTGGACTGGCAATTGCTCCTGGTGTAGCAATTTCAATTTATGTGTATTTTCGGGACCGGTATGAAAAAGAACCGTTGAATCTCCTTGTCCAATCGTTTCTTGCCGGGTTCATTGTCGTAACTATTGCGGCAGCGATAGAAGTTTTCTACTCCTATGTCTTTGTTCTTGACGATTTAAATGTTGCCCATGCTGCGATCAACAATTTTTTCTTTATCGGATTTACGGAAGAGATCTGCAAATATTATTGTCTTTATAAAATTGCATACACCAAACCGGAGTTTAATGAACCATTCGACGGAATAGTGTATGCGGTCATGGTTTCGATGGGATTTGCATCGTCGGAAAACATCCTTTATGTAATGAACGGCGGTGTCTACTGTTGGCCTGCTGAGAATATTTACAGCCGTTCCGGCCCACGCAACGTTCGGAGTGTTCATGGGTTATTTTGTCGGACTGGCAAAATTCAGAAAAGAGCCGAAGCCATATTTGCTGCTCGGAATATTCACAGCGACAATTTTTCATGGCGCATATGATTTTTTCCTTTCAATCAACAATATTGAATTGCTCGCATTGGGTGCATTGGTTTCGTTGATTGTTGGAATTATTTTTTCAATGAGAGCAATGAAAATATTAAATGAACATTCTCCATTCAGATATTCCACGATCAATGCGCAGAAAAATCAATCAGAATCGTTATGAAAAAAATATATTTATTAATCTCAATCATTACACTTTCGCTGAACGCGCAGATCCAGACAAAGAACGCTGATGTATTTGAAGAATTAGAAACCGGAAATTTGACATTGAGATTCTTTAATGCTGTCAATGGCCTTCCTATTGTCGGTGGAGTTGTTCAGATAGAAACAATGGAAGAGATGCAGACTGATGAAGAAGGGAAAGTCCTTTTTGCTGTGCCGGAACAGGATGGAATTCTTAGAACTCAGTTTTTTGCGGAAGGGTATATCCCAACAGAATTTCCGATCGAGATCATGGCAGGGACGCTGTTCTTTAATCGAATATCGATCTCTCCGAAGATGGATATCAAATTCGTTCGAATAGTCGTAGACTGGAACAAAGAACCGCGTGATCTTGATGCACACTTCGTCAAGAACGGTAGCAACGGATATCATATTTCGTTTCGGAATATGAAAGTGCTGGACGATGGTTCAGGGATGCTCGATATTGATGCAATGAAGGGATATGGACCGGAAACGATCACGGTGAAGGAGGTTACAACAACGGCGATCTACGAATATTCTATTGTTGACTATTCAAATCAGAATAATAAAAACTCGACCGGCTTATCTGATTCAAAAGCGACCGTGAAAGTGTATGGCGACGGGAAATTATTAAAAGTGTTCCAGGTGCCGCGAAAGAAAGCTGGAATAGTCTGGAATGTGTTTAAAATCGAGCAGGGGCAGATTCGTGAGATAAATCAACTGGTAACAAATAGATAGTACCGATATCTTTCTTTTGGATTAGAAACTTTTTATATTCGCACTATTATAAACCAACATCAATCAACACAGTAACTCACTTTAATCATTTCAACACAATTCTGGAGGTTTTATGCAAATATTGAAATCACTCTTTGCTTCAGCGCTCGTAGCGTTGTTGCTGGTTGGATGCGGCGGCAGTAGTGAACCACTTCAAAAAACTGATACCGGCGATGTCCCGGATTGGTATCTTAACCAGCCAACAGATCCAAATTATTTACATGCAGTGAATACATCAACCTCAAAAGATATGCAAATCGCAGTTGATAAAGCAACACAAGCAGCCCGCACTGAGGTTGGTCGTCAAGTAGAATTAAAGATCAATGCTTTACAGAAACGGTTTACTGAAGAGACCGGAATCGGCGATGATGCACAATTGCTTGATCAATTTACTCAAGCTTCAAAGACGGTTGTTTCCACCAGCTTAAGCGGTTCCAAGGAAAAACAAAAGAAGATCGTAAAAGACGGCAACAATTGGCGTGCATACGTTCTTGTTGAATATCCGCTCGGAGCAGCACAAGAAGCACTTCGTGAACAGATCAAAAAGAACGAACAAATGTACACACGGTTCCGCGCTTCACAAACATATAAAGAACTTGATGATGAAGTTCAAAAATATGAACAATCGAAAAAAGGTCAGTAATATTTTCAGTATAGTTCTTACAACGCCATCGGGAAAAAATCCCGGTGGCGTTTATATTGTACGGGGGATCAATGAAAAAATTGTTTCTGGTATTCATAGTGTTCGAAATTGTCTATGCACAAGAGTATTTANNTCCATATTGGTTTCTCTTTCAAGAGCAAGTCAGTTGCAAAACAAAAATTGTATCGGTAATGAATCCTCCAACGTTTTATCGTGACTCAGCAATAGGATTTGCCTTTAGAAAAGGATGCGACCGTCTTGCAAAATACACCGATGTAACTGTACGTGGCGGTCAGGCGTTCTGGACGACTGAAGAAGGGGCACATTCAATGGGTGCTCATTATGATGAAGATTATGATTCGTCGCTGGCAGAACACTTCCAGGAGAAACTAACAGTGGTAGATTTTTTTATTGACAAGCAAAAATTGATCGTTCTTGCAGCTGATTCTTCAACATGTTCGATTGATGAAAAAATAAAGAGGTATATTTCAATCGATAAACTAACACAACCGGACTGGGTGGAAGAACTTCCAAATGACAATCGATATTTCTACGGAGTCGGTTCATCGGAAGAATATTATTATGAAACAAGTTCGTGGGAGCGTGCTGAACATAATGCCTTTATGGCACTGGCTCGTACTGTGCGCAGCACCGTTCAGTCAATGCAAAAAAAGAATGTAATTGAATCGCAAGATGTGTTTAATGAAGATGTTGATGTAGAATTACAGAATGTGGAGATTGCTGCACGATGGAGAGACACGGAGAAAAAAATATTCTATGTATTGGCGAAGGGAAAACGCTGATTGGAATAGTCCATAGAACAATTACCTTTACAATTGTACTGTAACACGATCCGGTAGATATCGTAACTCACTCTGAATCAAACCGGAGTGCGTTATGAAGTTGTTGTTGATGTTTGTTCTGTTCTTTCTAGAGTTGAGCATTTCTTCTCCAAAACTTACCGCTACACCGTACGGAGTAATTGATTCTGACATTTCATACGCTTCATCGGATAAAAATTCCTTAGATCTGTATATCCCAACCTCGCAAAATTTTCCGGTCATTTTATTCATTCATGGAGGCAGTTTTGTTTCCGGTGACCGGAAAGATTATCCATATGCGCAGATCGGCGAAATGTTCCAGAAGCTGGGGATTGGCTGCGCAGTGATGAGCTATCGTTTGCTTCAGGATTCGGTTTGGCCTGCACAGCCGAGGGATGTTGCAAAAGCAATACGATGGCTGAAAGACAATATTGCCGACGTTGGAGGTGATCCATCAAAAATATTCATCGTTGGACATAGCTCAGGAGGACATTTATCCGCTATTGTGTGTACGGATACCATTTATCTTACCGAAGTTGGAATGAATTTAAAAGACATTGCCGGATGTGTTTCAATTGGAGCGATGATGAGTGACGGGGGCAGTGTAGCACAATTGACTGAACATGAATTGAGGTACCTTTTTAGCAAAGATTGGTTCTTTAAGATATTTGGAGAAAAGGAAAAATTTCAACGTAGTCTGCCGATAAATCATATCAATCCTTCTATTCCTAAAATGTTATTGCTTCTGGCTGATGAAGAATTATATGATCCGCCGAAACTACAATCTGTTGAAGAATTCGTTCTGCTGTCAAAAAAATATAATACTTTAACATCGTATGAGATTATTCCGCATCGATCGCATATGGGCACTGTGGAGGAGATGGTCCATCCGAATGATATTACAGTTCAAAAA
>DMPG01000158.1:0-922 GCA_003456055.1 Bacteroidota bacterium
ATTTATCCTACTTCATATTTATTTAACCAATATCATCTTCTTCACCGAAGAAGAATTTCCCGACCTCAAATGATAAAAATATGTTCCACTGGAAAGACGAGAAGCATTGAAATTTACTGAATGCAATCCGGCTGATTGCTCTTCATTCACCAAATCCACAACTTCTCTACCAATCGCATCGTAGATTTTTAATGATACGCGATTGTTNNTAATTTTGAAAGAGGACAAAATCATTTGGAATGTTGTTTTCCCTGTTTACGTTTGTTGCAATATTGAAGAATGCAAGAATCTTCCCCATCAATTGATCGCGAACATTTTTAGTGTAGATCGTTTCGAATGGAAATCCGAGTGCAACAAGTTTCCCTGGAATAGTTCCCAATGGAAACAATCCTTCAAAATAAATTCCACTGACTCCAACCGCAGTATCAAGATTCGTATATTTTGCAAAGGTTTGCCCGCCGGCATTCGCTTTGATCACATCGGGCCATTGAACGTCGATGGAACCATGGGTGCCGTTGTCAAATGCGAGATTTGGAATGCCGCTGAACACATTTCCCACCAGCACTTCCGCCTGATAGGTTGTCTGCTTGAGGTTGTTCGGAGCATCGGCGATGTATTTCATTTTTAGATAATTATTAATGAAATCTTTATCACCAACCGCACCTTTACTATCCAAATCCCACGCAAGTTCACATCCTGAAACGAATAATTTTCCTCCGTTCTGGAGGAATGTTTTCACTTTTGTCTGCTCAACGGTACTGAATGTTTCATCGATAGTGCTTTCGTCGCCAAGGATATAATCAGTAGCGGAATAATCGTTCAAGGAAATAACTCCATCAATGACAGCATCGTTCGTTGCTGAAGCAAATCCGTAGCTGTTTGCTTTCATTGCCGAGGCATGCTGACGGATGAAATTATAAGT